>NZ_JBHVAK010000026.1:0-82682 GCF_042667085.1 Nocardia sp. NPDC057353 | reverse complement strand
ACCCTTTCCGACTGCCGCCGCCCGGCCCCAGCCGGGCGGCGGCTGCGTCTCCGGCGCGCCCCGCGACGGCGCGCCGGGACGGTCGTGATCGGACACAAGCCGCTCCGCGAATCTCTATCACATTTCGATAACGGGCCCGGCCTCCTGCGCCGATAGGCTCGGTGCGATTTCGTGGACGAGGCACGCAGGAAGGCCCTTGATCAGATGCGAGGCGTGAACATCCGAAAGCGGGCGGGTTCCCGGATCCGCCGGGTCGCACTGCTGGCCGCGGCGGTGCTGCTGCCGATCGGCACCGGGCTCGGCGCCGCGGCGCCCGCCACCGCGGCCTTCGACCCGGCCGGGATCGACGTCTGGGTCGACTCCCCGATGGGGCCGGTCAAGTCGCGGATCTTCCGCGCCGCCGACGGCAATACCGATCGCGTGGTCTACGCCCTGGACGGCATGCGCGCCAGGGAGGACCTGAGCGGCTGGGAGCTGCACACCGAGGTGCCGCGGCAGCTCGCGGCGGCGAACATCAATGTGGTCATGCCGATCGGCGGGCAGTCCAGCTTCTACGCCGACTGGGCCGCGCCGAGCTCGCTGCCGGGGCTGCCGCCCGCGAGCGGCTCGGCCGGATCATCCACCGGCTCCGGCGGGTTGCAGGCGCTCGACCCCGGACCGGGCAAGAGCTACCGCTACCAGTGGGAGAGCTTCCTCACCGGCGCGCTGCCGGAGGCGCTGCGCGACCGCTACGGCTTCGCCACCGCGCGCAATGGCGTGATCGGGCTCTCCATGGGGGCGAGCGCCGCGCTCGCGCTCGCCGCGTTCCACCCGGAGCACTTCTCCTACGCCGCCGCCTACAGCGGCATGCTGAACGTGAATGCCCCCGGCATGCGCGAGGCCATCCGGCTCGCCATGGTCGACGCGGGCGGCTACAACATCGAATCCATGGCGCCCGCGGCCAGCGAGCTGTGGCAGCGGCTGGACCCGTTCTCGTTCGCCCCGCTGTTGCGGGAGAACGGGACCAGGCTCTGGATCGCCGCCGCGGACGGCCGCCCGCTGCCCGCCGACGGCGCCGATTTCGACACCCTCAACGCGATCGTGCTGGAGAACCTCGCCTCCGCCAACACCAGGGCGTTCCAGGCCAGGCTCGACGCACTCGGCGTCTCGAACGTCACCTACGACTTCGCGAACGTCGGGGTGCACACCTGGCGCAACTGGGAGTCCGAGGTCGGTCGGATGCTGCCCGACCTCTCCGCCTCCATCGGGTGACCGCGACGATGCCCCTGATCCGGCCGGGTGGGCACGCCTCCGCCCGGCCGGGTACCGTCGGCAATGGCGCCCGGAGGGCGTCCGCGGGACGGTCGGCAACGAATCGGTAGCGCTAGGGTGCGTCGGTTGTGGCTGGGATCACTATCCAGCAACATGGACCCATGCGCTTCCGATCTATACGGCGGAAGCACGCGCCGGAGTTGCACATGTCCGCGATGCGGAGCAGTGACGTGTCCTGGTGCCCGATGAGGGGCCGGTTTTGATAGCTTTCGATTTGCCAACCGGTCGCCAGAGCGAAAGGTTTCGACGAATGCGAAGTGCGCGCTGGAAACGCGGGGCCGGTGCGGGAGCACGCGGCTCCCGGCTCGGGCGGTGGAGTGTGGCGCTGGCGGTGGCGCTGCTCGCGCCGCTGGGGATCGGGGCCGTCGGGCCCGTTGCCCCCGCCAAGGCGGCCTTCAACCCCGCGGCGTTCGACTTCTGGGTCGACTCCGGCATGGGGCCGATCAAGTCGCGCGTGCTGCGCGCCGCCGATGGCAACACCAACCGCGTGGTCTACCTGCTCGACGGAATGCGCGCACCCGAGACGCTGAACGGCTGGGAAATCGAGACCCCGGTCGCGGAGCTGCTGGCGGGCGCGAACATCAACGTCGTGATGCCGGTCGGCGGCATGTCCAGCTTCTACGCCGACTGGAATGCCCCGAGCACCTTCGTCGGTATTCCGGCGGGCACCGGTTCGAGTTCCGGCTCCGGCGCGCTGAACGCTTTCGCCGCTGGCCCCGGCAAGAGCTACCGCTACCAGTGGGAAACCTTCCTGACCCGCGACCTGCGCAATGCGCTGCGCGACCGGCTCGGTTTCCGGGCGACCCGCAACGGCGTCTTCGGCCTCTCGATGGGCGGCAGCGCCGCGCTCACCCTCGCGGCCTACCACCCGGACCAGTTCAGTTTCGCGGGCTCGTACTCCGGCTACCTGAATATCTCGGCGCCGGGCATGCGCGAGGCCATTCGCGTGGCCATGCTGGACGCGGGCGGCTACAACGTCGACGCCATGGCGCCGCCGTGGGGCCCGCAGTGGCTGCGCATGGACCCGTTCGTCTTCGCGCCGCAATTGGTCCGCAACGGCACCAGGCTCTACATCGCCGCCGGTAGCGGCCTGCCGACCGCGGTCGACGGGCCCAGCTTCAACACCCTGAACGCCATGGGGCTGGAAGCGCTCGCGCTCGCCAACACCAGGGCGTTCCAGGTGCGGATGGCGACGCTCGGCGGCGGGAACACGACCTACTCGTTCCCGACCTTCGGCGTGCACAACTGGGTGAACTGGACCGAGGAGGCGAAGCGAATGCTGCCCGACCTCTCGGCGAATATCGGCTGACGCCGCCGCTCCGGACCGCCCGGCACCGATCACGGTGCCGGGCGGTCCGTCTTTTTCCGCCGTCTCGCCGAATGGGGAAGGATGCGGGATTGGTCACAGTGAAACCCCCGTATCCACCCCCTGAAAACCGCGAATTCCGCTGTCGGGTGGCCGTTCCTGTGGATAACGGAAACGAATCGGAACCAAGCCACGACATCAACCGGAGAACGCGATATGGTCTCCGCACGATCACAGCGCCACCCGGTGGGTAAACGACCACTCCGTCTTGCGAAGGATTACGGGGTCGAATATCGTCCAGCGAGCGCGAGTGTGACCAGATCGTTGTAGTGCGCTCCGCTGAACCGGTGGTCGGGATCCGGTTCGGCGGGGCCGCGCGTCTCGTAGGCAACACTGGTGCGGTCCCCGCCGGGGTGGGGAGCCGTGCCACGACAGCAGGAAGAGAGCAGGATTCATGCGTTTCGGCAGGGCGGCCGCGCCGAAGAAGACGAAAACGGGATGGCGTGGCCGGATGCTCGCGGTCGGTGCAGCTGCGCTAGCGCTGCCGATCGCCGCCGGTATCGCGGCCCCGACCGCCGCTGTGGCGGCTCCCGCCCCCGCGGCGCTCCGGGCGCCCGCGGGCGGGTTCGAGGACCTGATGGTCCCGTCCTCGATGGGTCCGATCAAGGTTCAGGTGCAGTGGGCGGCCCGCGGCGGTAACGCGGCGCTCTACCTGCTCGACGGCCTGCGGGCGCGGGACGACCGCAACGCCTGGTCGTTCGAGACCAATGCGCTCGAGCAGTTCAAGAACGACAACATCAGCCTGATCATGCCGGTGGGCGGGCAGTCGAGCTTCTACACCGACTGGTACTCCCCGAGCAACACCAACGGTCAGAAGACCACCTACAAGTGGGAAACCTTCCTGACCAAGGAGCTGCCGGACTTCCTGGCCGGCTACGGCGTCTCCAAGACCAACAACGCGGTCGCGGGCCTCTCCATGGGTGGCAGCGCCGCCCTGGCGCTGGCCGCCTACCACCGGGATCAGTTCAAGTACGCCGCGTCCTACTCCGGCTACCTGAACATCTCGGCGCCGGGCATGCGCGAGGCCATCCGCGTCGCCATGCTGGACGCGGGCCGCTTCAACGTCGACTCGATGGCGGCCCCGTGGAGCCCGCAGTGGCTGCGCATGGACCCCTTCGTCTTCGCGCCGCAGCTGAAGGGGCTGCCGATGTACATCTCGGCCGCCTCCGGCCTGCCGGGCCAGCACGACCGCCCGAACTCGGCGATCGGCGTCTTCAACACCGGTAACGCGATGGCGCTCGAAGCGCTCTCGCTGGTGAACACCCGCGCGTTCCAGGTCCGCCTGGCCTCGCTGAAGATCCCGGCCGCCTTCAACTTCCCGGCCGCGGGCACGCACTCGTGGAAGTACTGGGAGGGCGAGCTCTTCAACTCCCGCAAGGGCATCCTCGATGCCACCGGCGGTTGGTGACACCCCCCCGTTCGACGCCGCGGCGCCGTCAGCTTCCTCCGGGAAGCGGCGGCGCCGCTGCCGTTTCCCGAATCGGCGATCTCTCCACATAATCCTGGCAAATACTGAGCATCGGTCTGCGGTTGGCGCGTCGCGCCGGGAAAAGCCCTGTATGCGGGGTACAAACGATGGGTGGCAGGGAAAGTTGGGGGCGCCGGGGGGCGAAAATGGGCGTGTAAACGCGCTCCGGCAACCGGATCGCGACCGCGCGGTGGCCGCCTGCTGGCGGTAGCCGCCGCGGCGGCCATCGCGCTGCTCCCGACGGGCACGCCGGTGAGCTCGGCCCAGCCCGCCGCCGCGGCGGGCGCCGCCGCGGTGAGCCGGGTGGTCTGGCTGGACGACCGGCGGGTCGCGCTGTGGATCGACTCGCCCGCCATGGGCGCGCCGACGCAGGTGCAGCTGCTGCTGGCCAGGGACTGGAACAGCCGCCGGGATGCCGCCTTCCCGGTGCTCTACCTGCTGGACGGGCTGCGCGCGACCGACACCGAGTCCGGCTGGACCAAGGACGCGGGCGCGGAGAACTTCTACGCCGACAAGAACGTCACCGTCGTGCTCCCGGTCGGCGGCCAGTCCAGCTTCTACGCCGACTGGGCCCGCCCGGACAACGGCCACAACTACCAGTGGGAGACCTTCCTCACCCGCGAGCTGCCGCCGATCCTGGAGCAGCAGTGGCGGGCGACGAACGCGCGCGCCATCGCCGGGCTCTCCATGGGCGGCACCGCGGCCATGTTCCTCACCGGCCGCAACCCCGGCTTCGCCAAGTTCGCCGCCTCCTACTCCGGTTTCCTGACCACCACCACGCTCGGCATGCCGCAGGCCATCCAGTTCGCCATGCGGGACGCGGGCGGCTTCGACTCGAACGCCATGTGGGGGCCGCCGACCGAACCCGGGTGGCGGGAGCACGACCCGTACCTGCTCGCCGACAAGCTGCGCGGCGTCAGCCTGTACGTCTCCAGCGGCAGCGGCGCCACCGGCCCGCACGACCTGGCCTCGACGATCCCCGGCATCAGCACCAACTACGCGGGCACCGGGCTGGAGATCCTCTCCCGGCTCACCACGCAGAACTTCGTCGACAAGCTCGCCGAGCTGGAGATCCCGGTGCAGGCCAACTACCGCGCCTCCGGTACGCACTCCTGGCCCTACTGGGACTTCGAGATGCGGCAGTCGTGGCCGCAGCTGGCCGCCGCGCTCGGGGTCGAAGCCGACAAGCCCCCCTGCGCGGTCGGCGGCGCGATCCAGCCGGTGACCATCGTCAACCCCTGGCTCGGCGACTGCCTGACCGGCGAGTACCCGGTGCCCGGCGGGGTGGCGCAGGACTTCCGCTCCGGCCGGGTGCTCTTCGCGCCCGACACCGGGGCACACCCGGTGGCGGGCGGGCTCGCGGGCGGGTACATGGCGGCGGCGGCCGGGCCCGCGCCGCTCGGGCTGCCCACCGGCGACGAGCAGCTGCTGCCGGACAACCGCGGCCGGTTCCAGAGCTTCCAGGACGGCTCGCTGTACTGGACCAGGGAGACCGGCGCCCAGGTGGTGCGCGGCGCGATCCTCGACGCCTGGGGCGGGCAGGGCTTCGAACGCGGCCCCGCGGGCTACCCGGCCGGGCCCGAGGTCCGGCTGCCGAACCGGGACGCGCTGGTGCAGAGCTTCGAGCACGGCGCCTTCTACTACAGCGCCGCCACCGGGGCGCACCGGGTGCAGGGGCTGATCCTCGGCAAGTACGCGCAGCTCGGCTTCGAGAACAGCCCGGTCGGGCTGCCGATCGAGGGCGAGCAGCCCGCGAAGGACCTCGGCCGGTACGCGCGGTTCGAGGGCGGCACGCTGTACTGGAGCCCGCTCTCCGGTGCCTGGGCGGTGCGCAACGGCCCGATCATGGACGCCTGGCGGGACGCGGGGTACGAGAACGGCAGGCTCGGCTACCCGATCGGCGACGAGTTCGCGGTGCCGGGCGGGGTCCAGCAGAACTTCCAGTCCGGCTTCGTCACGGTGCGCGATGGGAAGCCCGAGATCCACGGCATCTGAACGGCACCGGGGCGCGGCCCGCTAGCCTGGTGGGCGACCGACCCCCCAACGCTGACTAGCGAGGACAAGAATTCATGCATCGGACCCGTGGAAAGGTGATGGGCGTCGCCGTGGCGCTCGCCGCCACCGGCCTGCTCGCGGCCTGCGGTGACAACGACTCGACGGCGACCAGCACCCCGTCGCTGACCGGCACCACCACGGCGGCGAGCCAGGCCCCGAGCTCCGCCGCACCGGCGCCGGACCAGGCCGCCACCCCGTCGGCCGAGGCGACGGCCCCGCCCGCCGATGAGGCCCCGGAGCGCCCGGAGCCGGTGCCGACCGATGCCGTCCCGCAGGCCGACAGCGGCGCGCTCGGCGACAAGGACAAGCAGTTCCTGGAGGCACTCGCCGCGAAGGGCGTCACCCCCTCCACCCCGGAGATCGCGCTCAGCATCGGCGCCTACGTCTGCCAGGGCAGCGCGGCAGGCGCCTCGGATCAGGACCTGATGACCTTCGTCTCCGCGATGGCGGGCTCCGACCCGTCCTTCGATCCGGCCAAGATGCCGGTCGAGCAGGCAGGCCAGATCTATCTGGACACGGCAAGGCAGACCTACTGCTCGTGAGCGCGCGCCGCGGTTCGCAGCCCCGCCGGTCCCGACCGGCGGGGTGCTTGATCTTCCTGCTCGTGGTCGCGCTGATCGTCATCGCGGCGCTGCTGCTGTGGTACCTGCTCGCGGGCAGGCTCAAGGTGCCCGGCCCCGGCCCGACCCCGCCGGAGCCGCCAGCCTCGCAGCCCGCCGACTGCCCCGACGTGCAGTTCCTCTCCATCCCGGGCACCTGGGAGTCGAACAGCACCGACGACCCGCACAACCCGACGGCGAACCCGGTCTCGCTGATGATCAATGTCTCCGGGCCGATCGCCGCGCAGTTCCCGGCCGAGCGGGTCGACGTCTACACCGTCCCGTACGTCGCCCAGTTCTCGAACCCCATCGCGATCCCGCCGGACGGCCAGCAGTCCTACAACAACAGCCGCTCCGAGGGCACTCAGCGCGCCGTCGAGCTGCTCACCGAGCGGCACGCGCGCTGCCCGCTGACCTCCTACGTCATCGCCGGGTTCTCCCAGGGCGCGGTGATCGCGGGCGACATCGCCGCGCAGATCGGCGCGGGCGACGGCCCGGTGCCCGCAAGTCTCGTGCTCGGCGTCACGCTGATCGCGGACGGCAGGCGGGCCCCCGACACCGAGGCCGCGGCCGTCACGGTCGGTGCCGCGCCGCCCGGCGTCGGCGCCGAGGTGGCGTTGAAGGGGCTGAACGTGCCCGGAATCACCATGACCGGCCCGCGCGAAGGCGGATTCGGTGAACTGGCGGGCCGGGTCTACACCATGTGCGCGCCCGGCGACCTCATCTGCGACGCCCCGCGCGACGCGCTGAGCCCGGCGAACATCATGGGCAGCGTGCTCACCCTGACCAGGGCCGTCGGCAATCCGGTACACAGCCTCTACAACGGGTACGTCGTCGACGACGCAGGCACGACCGCCACCGGGTGGACCGTGAACTGGGCGGCGGGGCTCATCGAAGGTGCTCCGCGGCCACCCCATTCGTGAGGTCTCACAGCAGCGCGCCGTACCCGTTCGCGTGCTCGCCAGCGGTGTGGCCGCATCCGTTCTCGGGGCTTGCGGGACGCTGTAAAGTGCGCTGGTGATCGCACCCGGCCCCAGAGGAGCATGAGTTCATGACACAAGCCGGAGCACCGGCCACCGCCGAGCCGAGTGCCGCGGCAGCCGAGCTGACCGCGCTGGGCACGCCGCTGCGGAAATTCCGGTTCGCCGCTGCGGGCGAGGGCAACAAGCAGGAGGGCGGCGCGCGCAAGTTCGTGCAGACCGCGCAGCAGGCCGAGGAGTACGGCTACGACACCTTCGTCGTGCCGGACCACCTCGGTGACCAGATCGGCCCGATCGCCGCGCTCGGCGCGCTCAGCCAGGCCACCGAGCGCATCCGGCTCGGCACCTCGGTGCTGGCCAACGGCTTCCGCCACCCCGTGGTGCTGGCCAAGGAGCTGGCCACCATCGACGTGCTCTCCAAGGGGCGGCTCGAGGTCGGGCTCGGCGCGGGCTGGAAGCAGGACGAGTACCTCGCCGCGGGCCTGGAGTTCGACTCACCCGGCGTGCGGCTGGCCAAACTCGACGAGGCGCTCACCATCCTCGACGTGCTGCTGCGCGGTAGGGAGTGCACCTTCGAGGGCAAGTATTACCAGGTCAACGGTCTGAAGGGCACGCCGCGACCGCGGCAGGGCCCGCGCCCGCCGATCTGCACCGGCGGCGGTGGACCGAAGATGCTCCGCCTCGCCGCCAAGCACGCCGACATCGTCTCGGTCGTTCCGGTCACCACCAAGAACGGCAAGGGTCTGCTCTCCGGGATCACCCTGGAGAAGACCATCGAGAAGGTCGAGCTCATCCGGGAGGCGGCCGGTGACCGGTTCGGCGACATCGAGCTGAACTGGGCCATCACCGCCATCGTCATCACCGACGACCGGGAGAAGACCGCCGAGATGGCGCTCACCGCCATCGAGCGCGGGCTGCACCCCGACCTCGAGGTGGACACCAAGCTGTCGGTGGCGGACATCCTGAACTCCCCGTACGTCGCCATCGGCACGTTCGAGGAGATCGCGGAGCAGATCCGCCGGGTCAGGAAGCTCACGGCCATGTCGTACGTCGGCATCTTCCCGACCCAGATGGATGCCTTCGCGCCGGTGATTCCGCTGCTGCGGGACGAGTGATCCGGTCTTCTCTGTAACATGACTCTGGTTTGAGTACATCTAGCCTTTAGCGGTCACCGCGCAGACCGCGACGAATCTGCCACGCCGGCGCTCGGACACGGAGTGCCCGCCGGGCGAAAGCGAGTCGGGGCCTCACAGGTATCTACGGCATCTCGCCGTCGGGCTGTTCGTGCCTCGGAGGAGAAGAAGGAATGGAAACGACTTTCGACGAGTACCTGGACGAGACCGGGAACATCCGTATTCCCCTCGATCACACCCTGGTCGACCACGTCGAGAAGCACACACGGAACGACGCGAACACGCTCGCGTACCGCTACATCGACTACTCGCGCGAGCGGGACGGTGAGGCACTCGAGCTGACGTGGCGTGAGTTCGGTGTCCGGTTGCGCGCGGTGGCCGGCCGACTCCAGCAGGTGACCAACCCGGGCGACCGGGTGGCGATCCTGGCTCCGCAGGGGCTGGACTATGTGATCTCCTTCTTCGCCGCCATCTTCGCGGGGAACATCTCGGTGCCGCTCTTCGACCCGGACGAGCCGGGTCACACCGACCGGCTGCACGCGGTGCTCGGCGACTGCAAGCCGTCGGCGATCCTCACCGCGAGCTCGTCGGCCGCGGGCGTGCGCCAGTTCTTCCGCTCGCTGCCCGCCGCCCAGCGGCCGCGGATCATCGCGGTCGACGCGATCCCGGACAGCGTCGGCGACAGCTGGGTGCGGCCGGAGCTCGACATCGACGACATCGCGTACCTGCAGTACACCTCCGGCTCCACCAGAACCCCGGCGGGCGTCGAGATCACGCACCGCGCGGTCGGCACCAACGTGCTGCAGATGGTGGACGCGCTGAAGCTCGACATGACCTCGCGCGGCGTCACCTGGCTGCCGCTCTTCCACGACATGGGGCTGCTGACGGTGATCCTGCCCGCGGTGGGCGGCAAGTTCATCACCATCATGTCGCCGAGCGCCTTCGTGCGGCGCCCGTACCGCTGGATCAAGGAGCTGGCCGCCGTCTCGGACGGTGCGGGCACCTTCGCCGCCGCCCCGAACTTCGCCTTCGAGCACGCCGCCGCCCGCGGCCTGCCGAAGAACGGCGAATCGCTCGACCTCTCCAACGTGATCGGGCTGATCAACGGCAGCGAGCCGGTGACCACCTCGTCGATGAAGAAGTTCAACGAGGCGTTCGCCCCCTACGGCCTGCCCAAGACCGCGATCAAGCCCTGCTACGGCATGGCCGAGGCCACGCTCTTCGTCTCCGCGACGAAGCACGAGGACGAGGCGAAGGTCAACTACGTCGACCGCGACGAGCTGAACGCGGGCCGCATGGTGCGCGTCGACCCCACCCACGAGAACGCCATCGCCCAGGTGAGCTGCGGCTACGTCGCGCGCTCGCAGTGGGCCGTGATCGTCGACCCGGACACCGTGGAGAGCGGCGTCGGCACCGAGCTGCCGGATGGCAGGGTCGGCGAGATCTGGCTGCACGGCGAGAACATGGGCATCGGGTACTGGGGTCGCGACGAGGAGACCACCAAGACCTTCAAGAACCGGCTCGGCGAGCGGCAGCCCGGCGACAGCCGCGCCGACGGCACCGAGAAGGACGCCGACTGGATGCGCACCGGCGACTACGGCGTCTACTTCGACGGCGAGCTCTACATCACCGGCCGGGTCAAGGACCTGGTGATCGTGGACGGCCGCAACCACTACCCGCAGGATCTGGAGCACTCGGCGCAGGAGGCGAGCAACCAGCTGCGCCCCGGCTTCGTCGCCGCCTTCTCGGTGCCCGCGAACCAGCTGCCCGCGGTGGTCTTCGAGCAGAACCCGTCCGGGCTGAAGTTCGACGCGGACGACGGCTCGGAGCAGCTGGTGATCGTCGGCGAGCGCGGTCCGGGCGCGGGCAAGGCCGATCCGCAGCCAATCGCCGACGCGGTGCGCGCGGCGATCTCGCAGCGGCACGGCGTCACCGTGCGCGACGTGCTGCTCGTGCCGGCGGGCTCGATCCCGCGCACCTCCAGCGGCAAGATCGCGCGGCGCGCCTGCAAGGCCGCCTACCTGGAGGGAACGCTGCGGGGTGGCTACACCCAGCAGGCCTTCCCCGACGCACCCGACGAAGAGTGAGCACGGATTCCCGGCGCCGCGCGGCGCCGGGAATCGTCCCGTATGCCGGAGCCTCGGTGCACTACGCGATTCCGGCGTTCGCCCGGTGCGCCGTACGCACCCGAGTAGCTTGAGGAATTGATGGCTGACAACGAGGGCAACCCCACCCCGGCATCCGGCAGCGCGGAGCGGCCCGACATCTCCGTCGCCGAACTGCGGGAATGGCTGCGCAACTGGGTTGCCGACGCCACCGGCCAGGAGGTCGCGCAGATCACGGTCGACCGCCCGATGGAGGAGTTCGGCCTCGCCTCGCGCGACCTGCTCGCCCTCGGCGGCGATATCGAGGAGCTCACCGGCGTCCTGCTCTCGGCCACCGTTGCCTACCAGCACCCGACCATCGCCTCGCTGGCCGAGCGGATCGTCAACGGCGAGCCGGAGGTCTCCGCCGAGGCCGCCGACGACGCCTTCTACACCTCCTACCAGCCGGGCGCGGCGCACGACATCGCCATCGTCGGGCTCGCCACCCGGCTGCCCGGCGCGGGCGATACCCCCGAGTCCACCTGGGACTTCCTCATCAACCGCGGCGACGCCATCCGCGAGCTGCCTGAGGGCCGCTGGTCGGAGTTCCTCGGCGAGCCCGAGGTGGCGCAGGCCGTCGCGGAGAGCAACAGCCTCGGCGGCTACCTGGACCAGGAGGTGGTCAAGGGCTTCGACGCGGAGTTCTTCGCCATGTCGCCGATCGAGGTCGAGCGGGTCGACCCGCAGCAGCGGCTCATGATGGAGCTCACCTGGGAGGCGCTGGAGCACGCGCGGATCCCGGCCAGCGAGCTGCGCGGCACCCCTGTCGGTGTCTTCGTCGGCACCTCTAGCAACGACTTCCAGCTCATCGCGGCGCTCGGGCTCGGCGGCGAGAAGGACCCGAACATCCCGGCCTCGGCCGACGCCTACGCCATCATGGGCAGCGTCAGCAGCATCATCTCCAACCGGGTGTCGTACTTCTTCGACTTCACCGGCCCGTCGGTGGCGATCGACACCGCCTGCTCCTCCACCCTGGTCGCGGTGCACCAGGCGGTGCGCGCGCTGCGCGACGGCGAGGCCGACCTGGCGCTGGCCGGCGGCGTCAACATGATCCTCGCGCCCTTCGCCAACCTCGGCTTCGACAAGAACGGCGCGGTCGCCAAGGACGGGCACATCAAGGCGTTCTCCTCGGACGCCGACGGCATGGTCCGCTCCGAGGGTGCCGGGCTGGTCGTGCTCAAGCGGCTCGCCGACGCCGAGCGCGACGGCGACCGCATCCTGGCCGTGGTCAAGGGCTCGGCCACCAACAACGACGGCCGCTCCAACGGCCTGCTCGCGCCGAACCCGGACGCGCAGGCCGAGGTGCTGCGCCGGGCCTACCGGGACGCGGGCATCGTGCCCTCCTCGGTCGACTACATCGAGGCGCACGGCACCGGCACCCTGCTCGGCGACCCCATCGAGGCGGACGCGCTGGGCCGGGTGGTCGGCCGCGGCCGGGACGCCGACAAGCCCGCGCTGCTCGGCTCGGCCAAGACCAACTTCGGGCACCTGGAGTCGGGGGCGGGCGCGGCGAGCCTGGCCAAGGTGCTCATGGCGTTCCAGAACGACGTGCTTCCCCCGAACATCGGGTACGCGGGGCCGAACCCGTACATCCCGTTCGAGCAGGCGCACCTGAAGGTCGTCGACGAGCCGACCCCGTTCCCGCGCTACAGCGGCGTCGCGACCGTCGGCATCTCCGGCTTCGGCTTCGGCGGCACCAACGCGCACATCGTGCTGCAGGAGTACACCGGCCCGGAGGGCGTGCCCGCCGCGGGGCGGACCGCGCCCGCGCAGGCGGCGGACTCCGGTGCGGTCGCGGTGCAGGCCGCCGTCGCGGTCGGCGGCGCCGATGCCGCCGACGAGGTGCTGGCGGATGCCATCGGCATCGCCGCCGACGACGCCGCGCCGTTCGACGGGGGCCCCGACACCGCGCTGCCCGGCGCTGCGGGCAACGACGCTGTCGGGTCCGCCGACGACGAGGCCGCCGGGATCTCCGACGGTGATGTCGCCGCCGCGACCGGCGGCGACGTGGTCGCCGCGGCCACCGAGATCCTGGTCGAGTCGGCGGCGCCCGCCGAGTGGACCGGCGAGCGCGACGAGCCGTTGCCGGTGATCCTCCCGGTCTCCGCCTACCTCCCCTCCCGCCGCCGCCGCGCCGCCACCGAGCTCGCCGACTGGCTGGAGACCGAGGCGGGCCAGGCCACCCCGCTCGCCGACGTGGCGCGCGCGCTGGCCAAGCGCAGCCACTGGCGCTCGCGCGGCGTCGTGCTGGCCAAGACGCACTCCGAGGCCGTCGCCGGGCTGCGGCAGCTGGCCGCGAACAAGCCGGGCCCCGGCGTCTTCAGCGCCGACGCCCCGGCCGCGCAGGGCGCGATCTGGGTGCTCTCCGGCTTCGGCGCCCAGCACCGCAAGATGGGCAAGCAGCTCTACGCCGAGAACGCCATATTCCGCCGGGCCGTCGACGAGGTCGACGAGCTGGTCGAGGACGAGGCGGGGTACTCGATCCGGGAGATGCTGCTCGACGACGGCCAGGACTACGACGTCGGCACCTCGCAGGTCGGCATCTTCACCATCCAGATCGGGCTGGCCGCGCTGCTGCGCGCGCACGGCGCCGAGCCGGAGGCCGTGGTCGGGCACTCGATGGGCGAGGTCGCGGGCGCCTACATCGCGGGCGGGCTCGCCCTGGCGGACGCGGTGCGCGTGATCTGCGCCCGCTCCCGCCTGATGGGCGAGGGCGAGGCCATGATCACCGACGACGACGTGCGCAATATGGCGCTCGTCGAGCTCAGCGCCGCCGACGTCGCCGACCTGCTGCAGGACTACCCGGACGTCGAGGTCGCGGTGTACGCCGCGCCGACCAACACCGTCGTCGGCGGCCCGCAGGCGCAGGTCGCCGCGATCGTGGCCAAGGTCGAGGAGGCGGGCAAGTTCGCCAGGGTGCTGCCCACCCGCGGCGCGGGCCACACCTCGCAGATGGACCCGCTGCTCGGCGAGCTCGCCGCCGAGCTGGCCGGGCTGGAGCCGACCGCGCTGCGCGCCGGGCTCTACTCCACCGTGCACAAGGAGCAGTTCTTCAGGGCCGGGCACGAGCCGGTGCACGACGAGGACTACTGGGTGAAGAACATGCGGCACAGCGTGTACTTCACCAACGCCGTCAAGCTCGCGGTCGACGCCGGGCACACCACCTTCCTGGAGCTGGCGCCGAACTCGGTCGCGCTCATGCAGGTGCTCGGCACCACCTTCGCGGCCGGGCTGCACGACGCCCAGCTCATCCCCACGCTCAAGCGCAAGGAGGACGAGTCGGCGGGCGTGCTCGGCGCCTTCGCCCAGCTCTACGTGCACGGGCACCGGGTCAACCTCGCCACGCTGCTGCCCGGCGGCGGCTTCGCCGATATCCCGCGCACCTCGTTCCTGCGCAAGCAGTACTGGCCCAGGGCCGCCATCAGGGTCTCCGGCCCGGCCGGTGTGCCCGGCGCGCACGTCGCGCTGCCGGACGGCAGGCACGTCTGGGAGGTGCCCGCGGGCGCCGTCACCGACGCCGCCGCGCTGGTCACCGCGGCGGCCGCGCAGGTGCTCACCGACCCGGCGCTCGGCGCCTCCCAGGTGCACGGCGCGCTCCCCGGCTCGGGGTCGCTCACCACCACGCTCACCCCGCACCCCGGCGGCGCCTCGGTGCAGGTGCACGCCAGGGAGGGGAGCGGATTCCGGCTGGTGCTGGACGCCGTCGTGGTCTCCGGCGCCCCGCTGCCCGCGAACACCATCGCGGCCGCACCGGCCGCCGCGCCGACCAGCGACGCCGATATCGAGGTGGTCGAGAGCTTCGGCGACCGCTGGGACCCGAACGGCGCCCAGCCGCTGGAGGACCGGCTCGCCACCATCGTGGCGGAGTCCATGGGGTACGCGGTCGAGGACCTGCCCATGGAGATCCCGCTCATGGAGCTCGGGCTGGACTCGCTCATGGCCATGCGGATCAAGAACCGGGTGGAGTACGAGTTCGACATCCCGCAGCTGCAGGTCGCCGCGGTGCGCGACGCCAGCCTGCACGAGGTCGGCAAGGTGCTGCGCTACGCCATCGAGCACCGCGCCGAGGTGCAGGCCATGGCGGACCGGCAGGCCGCGGGCGAGGGTGAGCTCGAGGTCGGCGGGGATTTCATCACCGCCGCGCGGGCCGCGCTCGAAGCGGGCGAGGATCCGCTGGCCGCGGCGGGCACGGCCGCGCTGCCCGCGCAGACCGCGCCCACCGAGCTGCCGGAGATCACGGCATCGCCGGACGATGCGGCGGCCCGAGCGGCCGACGCCGCGGACGCGGCCGAGCGGACCGGCGGCGCCGCCCCTGCAGACGCATCCGCGGACTCCGCGCCCGCAGACGAGTCCGCGAGCACTGCGCCCGCTACCGCTCCGAGCCCCGCGGCCGAGCCGGAGTCCGCCGGGGGGCCTGCTGCGACGCAGCCCTCGGCGTCGAAGCAAGCCGACGCCGCGGACGAGGAGGGCGTTCCCCCGCGCGACGCCGCCGAGCGGCTCACCTACGCCACCTGGGCCCTGGTCACCGGCAAGTCTCCGGGCGGCATCTTCGACACCCTGCCGATCCTGGACTCCGACACCGCGGAGAAGCTGGCCGCCCGGCTCACCGAGCGGGTCAAGGCCGAGGTCACGCTGGACGACGTGCTGGACTGCGAGACCATCGAGCAGCTCGCCGACATCGTGCGGAACCTGCAGGACAGCGGCGCCGACGTGGACGGCTTCATCCGCCCGCTGCGCACCAGGACCGAGGGCGACGCCGTCCCGGTCTTCGTCTTCCACCCCTCCGGCGGCAACACCCTGGTCTACGAGCCGCTGCTCAAGCGGCTGCCCGCGGGGACGCCGATGTACGGCTTCGAGCGGGTCGAGGGCAATATCGAGGAGCGGGCCAGGCAGTACCTGCCTGAACTGCGCAAGATCCAGGGCGACGGCCCGTACGTGCTGTACGGCTGGTCGCTGGGCGCGGTCTTCGCGCTGCAGGTGGCCAGGTTGCTGCGCGACGAGGGCGCCGACGTCCGGCTGGTCGGGCTGATCGACCTGGCGATCCCGGCCGCGCCGGAGGACGACAGCCCGGAGGAGCGGCTGCGGCGCATCCAGCGCTACCAGGAGTTCGCCCGCAAGACCTACGGCGTCACGGGCGACCTGCCGGAGGAGCAGCTGCGCGAGCTGGCCAATGCCTCGGACGACGAGCAGTACACGATCGTCAGCCAGCTCATCAAGCTGAGCGGCGCCAAGATCCCCGGCGGCGTGCTGGAGCACCAGCGCACCTCCTGGATCGAGGGCAGGCACCTGGCGGCCATGCGGCCCATCCGGTACGACGGCGACGTCGTGCTCTACCTCGCCGACCGCTACCACGACGGCATGATCGAGCTGGAGCCGCGCTACGCCGAGCGCAAGCCCAACGGCGGCTGGGGCGAGTACCTGCCGAACCTCGACGTCATCGAGATCGCGGGCGACCACCTGCAGATCATCGACGAGCCGCGGGTCGGCCGGATCGGCGCCGACCTCAGCGCCCGGCTCGACGTCATCGAAAAGTCGAAAGGGGACTAGTGACCAACACCGCCGAGAAACTCGCCGACCTGCGCAAGCGACTGGAGCTGGCGCAGGAGCCGGCGGGTGAAGCGGGTGTGGCCAAGCGCGCGAAGAAGGGGATCCCGAGCGCGCGCGATCGAATCAACATGCTGGTCGATCCTGGCACCTTCGTGGAAATCGGTGCGCTGGTCCGCAAGCCGGGCGACCCGGCGGCGCTCTACGGCGACGGCGTCGTCACCGGGCACGGCCTGGTCGACGGCAGGCCGGTCGCGGTGTTCTCGCACGACCAGACGGTGTACGGCGGGTCGGTCGGCGAGATGTTCGGCCGCAAGGTCACCCACCTCATGGAGTACGCGGCCCGGGTCGGCTGCCCGGTGGTCGGCATCAACGACTCCGGCGGCGCGCGGGTGCAGGAGGCGGTGACCTCGCTGGCCTGGTACGCCGAGCTGGGGCGCAGGCAGGAGCCGCTCTCCGGGCTGGTGCCGCAGGTCTCGATGATCCTCGGCAAGTGCGCGGGCGGCGCGGTGTACGCGCCGATCAACACCGACGTCGTGGTCGCCACCGAAGAGGCGTACATGTTCGTCACCGGGCCCAAGGTGATCCGCGAGGTCACCGGCGAGGACGTCAGCCTGGAGGAGCTCGGCGGCGCGCACAGCCAGGCCGAGTACGGCAATATTCACCACGTCGCGAAGGACGAGCCCGCCGCCTTCGAGTGGGTGCGCCGCTACCTCGCTTTTCTGCCGACCAGCTGCACCGAGCAGCCGCCGGTGGTGAACCCGGGGATGGAGCCGGAGGTCACCGAGAGCGACCGCGAGCTGGACGCGATCATGCCGGACTCCGACAACGCGGGCTACGACATGTACGACATCCTGCTGCGTATCTTCGACGACGGCGAGTTCCACGAGTTCGGCGCCTCGGCCGGGCGCAATGTGATCACCGGTTTCGCCAGGGTGGACGGCCGCAGCGTCGGCGTCGTCGCCAACCAGCCGATGGTCTACGCGGGCGCGCTGGACGCCCGCGCCTCGGACAAGGCCGCGCACTTCGTCCGGATCTGCGACGCCTACGGCCTGCCGCTGGTCTTCGTCGTCGACACCCCGGGCTTCCTGCCCGGCGTCGAGCAGGAGAAGATCGGCGTGATCAAGCGCGGCGGCCGCTTCCTCTTCTCCTTCGTCGAGGCCAGCGTGCCCAAGGTGACGGTGGTGATCCGCAAGGCGTACGGCGGCGGGTACGCGGTGATGGGCTGCAAGCAGCTCGGTGCCGACGTCAACCTGGCCTGGCCGACCGCGCGGATCGCGGTGATGGGCGCGGAGAGCGCGGTCAGCCTGATCGGCGGCAAGCAGATCGCCGCCGCGCCCGAGGAGCAGCGCGCCGCCATCAGGCAGCAGATGATCGACTTCTACAACGCCACCATGGCGACGCCGTGGGTGGCGGCCGAGCGCGGCTACGTCGACGCCGTCATCGAGCCGTCGGCCACCAGGCTGGAGCTGCGCAAGGCGCTGAAGCTGCTGGCGGACAAGACGGTCCCGCCCAGCCCGCGCAAGCACCACCTGCTCCCGCTCTGACGCGATCGGCCCGCCACCGGGGTTCCGGGGCGGGCCGATTCGGGGGGCTCCGATCAGACGACGGTGGCCTTCTCGATCACCACGTCCTGCTTCGGCACGTCCTGGTGCGGGCCCGCGCTGCCGGTGGCGACGCCCGCGATCGCGTCCACCACCTGGGTGCCCTCGACGACCTTGCCGAAGACCGCGTAGCCCCAGCCCTGACCGGCGGGCGCGGAGTGGTTCAGGAAGTCGTTGTCCGACACGTTCACGAAGAACTGCGCGGTGGCCGAGTGCGGGTCGTTGGTCCGCGCCATGGCGACGGTGTACTTGAGGTTCTTCAGGCCGTTGCCCGCCTCGTTCTGGATCGGCGGCTGGGTCGGCTTCTGCTGCAGACCCGGCTCGAACCCGCCGCCCTGGATCATGAAGCCCGGGATGACGCGGTGGAAAATGGTGCCGTCGTAGTGCCCGGCCTCTACGTACTGCACGAAGTTGCGCACGCTCTCCGGCGCCTTCTCCTCGTCCAGCTCCAGCACGATGGGCCCGTGGTTGGTCTCGAGATTCACCTTGGTCATGCCCCCAGCTTTCCATCTCTGCGCCGCCCGCCGTGTATCCGGGGCCGTCATTCTCCGGTGGTGTCGCGGAGCGCGCGCCCGTGCCGACACGCGGGCGGTTAGCATTGCCAACCGTGCCCGACCCCGCTACCGCTGTCTTGTCGAAGCCTCCCGCCGCGCCTCAGGTCGCCCCGCAGGACTACCGTGTCGCGCGCCTGATCGCGCTGATCGCGGGCGTGCTCGGCGCCCTGCTGGCGCTGGCGACGCCGTTCCTGCCGGTGACGCAGACGACGGCGACGCTGCAGTGGCCGCAGGGCGGGTCGGTGCAGAACGTGCAGGCGCCGCTGATGTCGCAGGTGCCGCTGGAGCTGCGGGCCACGATCCCGTGCTCGGCGGTGGCGCAGCTGCCGCCGCAGGGCGGGATGCTGCTGGCCACCGCGCCCCCGCAGGGGACCGCCGCCGCGCTGGAGTCGCTGTTCGTCCGGGTCTCGGAGACCGCGGTGGACGTGATCGACCGCAACGCGGTGGTCGCGACGGCGGAGCGCGCCCGGATGGCGGAGTGCACGAGCATCGAGATCAGCTCGGACCAGAACGCCACGACGGCGGCGTTCGAGGGGCTGTTCACCCCGGAGGGCAGGCCGGTGGCGGGCACGCTCGCGGGCGACCTGCGCCCGCAGGTGGTCGGCATTTTCACCGACCTGCGCGGCGACGTCCCGCCCGGGCTCTCCTTCGACATGGAGGTCGACACCAGGTTCAGCACCAGCCCCACCTGGATCAAGCTGAGCGCGATGATCGGCGCGGTGCTGCTGACGCTGCTCGCGCTCGGCGCGCTGGCCCGGCTGGACGGCAGCGACGGCCGCGGCCACCGCCGCTTCCTGCCGCGCAACTGGCTGAAGCCGACCTTCGCCGACGGCGCCGTGATCGGCACCCTGGTGGTCTGGCACTTCATCGGCGCCAACACCTCCGACGACGGCTACATCCTGAGCATGGTGCGGGTGGCCCCGCACGCCGGGTACATGGCCAACTACTTCCGCTGGTTCGGCGTCCCGGAGGCGCCGTTCGGCTGGTACTACTACGTCATCCAGGTCTTCTCCGAGATCTCGACGGCCAGCCCGTGGGTCCGGGTGCCCGCGCTGCTCTGCGCGATCCTCTGCTGGATGGTGATCAGCCGCGAGGTGGTGCCCCGGCTCGGCCGCGGGGTGCGCACCAGCCGGGTCGCGCTCTGGACCGGCGGCCTGGTCTTCCTCGCCTTCTGGCTGCCGTTCGACAACGGCCTGCGCTCGGAGCCGATCGTCGCGCTCGGCGCGCTGCTCACCTGGGTCTCGATCGAGCGCGCGGTGGCCACCGGCAGGCTGCTGCCCGCCGCCATCGCGATCCTGATCGCCGCCTTCACCCTGGCCGCCGCACCGACCGGGCTCATGTGCGTGGCCGCGCTGCTCGCGGGCATCAGACCCATGGTGCGGATCGCGGTGCGCACCAGGCGCAGGCTCGGCGGCAGCCTGGCGGCGACCGCCGCGCTGCTGGCGCCGATAGCGGCGTCCGGGCTGCTCGTGCTCACCGTGGTCTACAGCGACCAGACCTTCGCCGGCATCCAGGAGGCGAACCGGGTGCGCCAGGCCACCGGCCCCAACCTGGCCTGGTACGAGGACTACCTGCGCTACTACTACCTGTTCGTGGAGACGGTGGACGGCTCGCTGGCCCGCCGCTTCGCCTTCCTGGTGATGCTGCTCTGCCTCTTCACCACCATGCTGGTGCTGCTGCGCAGGCGCCGGGTGCCCGGCATCGCGGCCGCGCCGACCTGGCGGCTCATGGGCATCGTCTTCGGAACGATCTTCTTCATGATGTTCAACCCGACCAAGTGGACGCACCACTTCGGCGCGTACGCGGGGATCGCGGGCTCGCTGGCGGCGGTCACCGCGGTCGCGGTCTCGGCCTCGGCGCTGCGGGCGCGGAAGAACCGCGCCATCTTCCTGGCCGGGCTGCTCTTCGTGCTGGCGATCTCGTTCTCCGGCATCAACGGCTACTGGTACGTCTCCAGCTTCGGCGTCCCGTGGTTCGACAAGCGCATCTCGCTCTCCGGCTTCCAGTCGAACACGCTGATGCTCGTGCTCTTCGGCGTCGCGCTGGCGCTGGTGGCCTGGCTCTCGCTGCGCGAGGGGTACGCCAAGCCCCCGAGTTCGCCGCGCTCTGCGCGCGGACAGCGGGTCCGGAAGTTCGCCGCCATCCCGCTCACCGTGGTCGCCGCGCTCATGGTGCTGCTCGAGGTGGCGTCGCTGGCCAAGGGCGCGGTCTCGCAGTACCCGGGGTACTCGCTGGCCCGCGGCAACCTCAACGCGCTGAGCGGCGAGACCTGCGGCCTGGCGACCGACGTCCTGGTCGAGCCGGACCCGAACGGGGGGCGGCTGGAGCCGATCGTCGACCCGGCGAACCCGGCCGCCGACCCGCTGGCCGGGGCGAACCCGGTCGGCTTCGACCCGAACGGCGTCCCGGACGACCTCTCCGCGGACAGCGTCGAGGTCAAGCCGGGCACCGGCAACACCTCGACCCAATCGGTCGGCGCCGCCTTCGCCGAGGGCGAGAGCGCGGGCACCGGCGGCGGCCAGGGCGCGCTCGGCGTCAACGGCAGCACCGTCGCGCTGCCCTACGGCCTGGACCCGGCGAGCACCCCGGTGCTCGGCAGCTACCAGGAGGGCGTGCAGCAGCCCGCCAACCTGACCTCCAGCTGGTACCAGCTGGCGCCGCGCTCGGACGACCGCCCGCTGGTCGTGATCACCGCGGCGGGCCGCATCCTCTCCTACGACGACACCGGCGCCATGAAGTACGGCCAGTCGCTCACCGTCGACTACGGCAAGCGGCAGCCGGACGGCACCGTGCAGCAGCTCGGCACCTACCTGCCGCGCGACATCGGCCCGTTCCCGTCCTGGCGCAACCTGCGGGTGCCGCTGGACGAGATCGCGCCGGAGGCCGACGCGGTGCGGATCGTGGCCAACGACCCGATCCTGATCGGCGACCAGTGGCTGGCCTTCACCCCGCCGCGCATGCCGGAGCTGCGCTCGCTCAACGGCTACCTCGGCCGCGAGCAGCCGATCCTGCTGGACTGGGCGGTCGGGCTGCAGTTCCCCTGCCAGCGCCCGTTCGACCACGAGTACGGCGTGGCCGAGGTGCCGAACTACCGCATCCTGCCGGACCGGCCGCTCGCCATCAGCTCGACCAACACCTGGCAGGCCCAGGAGTTCGGCGGCCCGCTCGGTTTCTCGCAGATGCTGGCCCGCTCCACCACCGTGCCGACCTACCTGGAGCACGACTGGGCCCGCGACTGGGGTTCGCTGGAGCGGTACGACCAGTACCTCCCCGCGGTCCCGGCGCAGTTGCAGACCGACACCGTCAGCCGCTCCGGGCTGTGGAGCCCGGGCCCGCTGCGGGTGTTCGAGCAGTAGCGAGCCACCCCCGCGGCCGCACCGTGCGGCCGCGGGGGCAGGCACCCACCACAACGACGAAGGCCGTCGGGCGACGCTGGTTCAGCGCCTCCCCGACGGCCTTCGTCGGTTCGTCCGTGTGCCCGGGGCAACCGGGCGCGAAGTGTCTAGACCTTGGTCAACCGCCGCCCCAATTCCCTGCGGAGTACCTCCTGGGGAGGGAGCTTGGACAGCATCCGCAGTACGGCGGGGCGCAGTTCGCGCTGCTCCTCCTCGTTCAGCAATCCGACGAGGTCGCGCAGCTCCATGTCATCGAATTCCGTGGTCATGTGCGCCAGGGTACGTATCCATTCGGAAATTCGCCGGGCAATCCGACGGGTCGCTGCGAAGATGCGAAAGCCTCCCCGGCGACCTGCCAGGACGGTAGCGGTGGAGTCACCGGAGCCTTCGCACCCTGTGTGGAACGTTCGCTCCGGCAACGGTTTTCCCCCGGCTACTGCGCCCGGATCGGCGCCTCCGCCGCCAGTCCGGAGCGGGTGACGTCGGTGACGGTGACCGCCGCGGGCTCGGCGCTCGGATCGAGCGGGGTGAAGCGCTCCAGCGAACCCCAGTCCCGACCCCAGTCGTGGTCGAGGTAGGTCGGCACGGTCTGCGCGTCCAGCAGCAGCCCGGTCCAGCCGAGCGGGCCGCCGCCGATATCGTCCTGCCAGGCATTGGAGGCGTCCGAGCCGACCCGGTCCGGCAGGATGCGCCAGCGCGGCACCTCCGCGACCCCGTGCGCGTGGTCGAACGGCCGCTGGCACGGGAACGCCAGCCCGACGTGCCAGTCGAGCAGCACCGGGTCGGTGGTGCCGACCACGCTGCTCAGCGTCGCCAGTTCGGGCAGCCGGGGCGGGGTGACGGCGAGCCACTGCCGCGGCGTGATGTCGTTGTCCACCGCGACCAGCCGCACGGCGTTCGCCTCCAGCGGGATCTCGTCCAGCGGCACCCGCAGGTTCCGCCAGGACGGCGCCGGGCCGATGTCCAGCGGCAGCACCGAGCCGAGCACGCGCACCTCCGCGCCGTCCCGCACCCCGTACTCCAGCTTCAGGTCCGAGCCGTAGGTGGCGACGCCGTCGGCGTCCACCGAGCGGATCCGGCCCGCGGCGGTGACCACCAGCGTCCGGTAGGCGGGGTCGTGGCGCATGCTGTCGCCCAGGTTCAGGCCGTACCACTGGGTGGTCAGCGACGCCTGCTCCTGCACGCCCTCCTGGAAGCTGCCGAGCACCGGGGTACGGGCGGGGTCGAGGCCGAAGGGCAGCGCCACCGTGCTGCCGTTCACCCCGGCCTGGGCGGAGACACCGCCGCCGGTGCCCGCGCCGGTGGTGTTGCTTGTCTTGTTCTCGGCGCCGCCGTCCACCGAGTTGGCGCCGCCGCTCGCGGTCTCCTCGGCGTCGGCGGTGAGGTCGGCGGCGACGCCGTCCGGGGTGAAGCCGGTGTTCTGCGCGGCGAGGCCGTCGGCGGGCGAGCCGGTGATCGGGAGCAGCACCGAGCCCGCGGTGTCGGTCTCCACCAGCACCTCGTCGGCGAGCGCGCAGGGCTGCCCGGCCAGCGCGCGGGCATTGGAGAGCGCGATGCTGTAGCCAGGCGCCTGCCCGGCCGCGCCCTTGAGCAGCGAGGCCACCTCGAAGAGCACCAGCAGCGCCGCCGCGACGGTGAGCGGCGCCGAGGCGAGCCGGTCGAAGCGGCCTGGCGCGCCGTCCGGGCGGAACGGCGAGCGGTAGTGCGCCCACGCCGCCACCAGCAGCGCCACCCCGGCCAGCCCGAGGAACAGCGTGGAGAGCCCCTTGCCCGCCACCAGCGGCGCCTTGTCCCACCACGGCACGCCGTAGCTGGAGACGTACCACCAGCCGTTCGAGCCGGTGAAGGTGATGGCGAGCACGAAGAGCACCGCCGCCGCGAAGAGCGCGCGGTTGCGGGTCCGCCTGATGCCGTCCACACCGACCGCGACGGCGGCCAGCGCGGCCAGCGAGGCGGCCAGCCCGGCGTAGACGCCGAAGTGGTGCGTCCACTTCGTCGGGGTGAACATCATGAGCAGCAGCGCGCCGAAGACGATGCCGAGGATCCGCACCGACGGGCCGCGCGCGGTGCCGGGGATTCCGTTCTTGCGCAGCACCTGCAGCACGCAGACCAGCAGGCAGAGCAGCATGAGCAGCACCCCGAAGCGGCGCGCGAGCGAGCCGTCCGGCGCCAGCATGAGCAGCGAGTCCCAGCGCGTGCGCTCGTCGAACCAGGCCACGTTCGGCCCGACCTCGGTGCGCACCCTGGTGGCCTCGCGCACCGTCGCCAGCGTCTGGTCGGCGAAGACCACCACCAGCACCGCCGTGCCCGCGGCCAGGATCGGCGCGGTGTAGGCGAGGTAGCGCAGCGCGGTGGCCGCCCGGCCGACCGGGTGCGTGGAGCGGACCCTGCGCACCAGCACCACCAGCGCCGGGCGCGACCCGGCCAGCAGCGCGGCCAGGCAGATCAGTCCGGTCGGCCCCGCGGCCAGCGAGAAGGCCGCGATCAGCACGCCGAGCGCGGCGGGCAGCAGCCGCCCGGTAGCGATGGCGCGCTCGATCGAGCACCAGGTGAGCAGCGCGCCCGCGGCGATCAGCGGCTCCGGGCGCAGGCCGTTGTCGTAGGGCAGCCAGAACGCGAGGAACACCAGCCCCGCGGTCCACAGCGCGACCCGGTTGCGCCGCACCCGCGCCCCGAGCCGGGGCAGCACCTCGCGGCTGATCACCAGCCAGCAGACGATGCCTGCGAGCAGCGCGGGCAGCCGCATCCACGGGCTGGAGGTGGAGAGCTTCGCCATCCAGGCCAGCACCTCGTAGGACCAGCCGAACGGCGCCTCGGGCACGCCGAACCAGCGGTAGTAGTTCGCCAGGTAGCCGGAGCGCTCCGAGGCGCGGGCCATGTTCAGGATGTAGCCGTCGTCGGAGGTGTTCGCGCCGATGATGTGCCAGAGCGCGAGCGTGCCGAGCACCGCGAGGTCGGCGAGGGTGAACCGCCACCAGTGCGCGGGCAGGACGCGGCGCGCCTTCCGGCCGTCGGCGGTGTCGAGCAGGTGCAGCGCGACCAGCGCGACCAGGGTCGCCAGCACGGCCAGCACCATGGCGGTGAGCTTGAGCGGCGTCGGGCTGGAGGTGAACCGGGAGTCCAGGTCGGCGTGCAGGTTCGCGCCGCTGAGCTGGTCAGCGCCGAGGTCGGTGAAGACGCCGACCAGCTGCGGGCGGATGTCGCGGGTGACGGTATTGCGGAACGGGGTGCCGTCTTCCCTGGTCGCCCCGGTGAACTCGACGGTGGCCGCCTTCTCGTCCACCGCGACGGTGACCGCGGTGCAGTTCTGGAGCTCCGCCACCGGGGCCGCGAGCATGGGGACGTCGCGCAGCAGCACGGTCAGCGTGCCGTCTCGGACGGTGACGGTGAGGCCCTTCGCGCTCGCCTCGGGGGAGGCGGGCGGGATGGTGGAGAGCAGCGTCGTGCCCCGCGCGGGCGCGGACGCCCCGGTGGCATCATCGCCCGCCGTGCTGTCGCCCGGCGCGGCCTGCTCACGCGCGGTCGCGCTCGCCGTCGTGTCGGACGCGCCCGGCGCACCCCCGCCCGGCGTATCCCCCGCCGCCCCGCCGGGGGCGGGGGTCCGATCCCCCTCCGGCACCGCGCCGAGCAGCGCGCAGGGCAGCGCGGCGTCCAGGCGCAGCGGGACGTAGGAGACCAGCGGCGCCTCGACCGAGGCCGCCCCGGCCTGCGGCCAGTCCAGGCCCGCCGCCTCCTGGCGCACCGGCAGCAGCGGTGTGAGCAGGGCGAGTACGAACCCGAGCAGCCCGGAGACGAGGGCGATCAGGCGGTATCGGGTGAACGCAGCGGTGGGTCGGTCCGGTCGCACGGTCGTTGATGCTATAGACCGCCCGCCGCGGCCCCGATCGCCCGCACGTCCCAGACCCACGCATCGGCCACCCGCACCGGCTCCGCGCCGACGAGCTGCGTGGTGGTCGCGCGCAGGACATCGGTGCCGGCGCCGGTCACCGGCAGCACCAGGACGTCGGCGCGCCAGTACCGCAGATCCGCGCGCGCCCGCTCGCGTGTCGCCGCATCGACCGCGGGCACCCGCCCGGACTGCTGCGCCTCGACCAGCAGCGCCGCAGTCGGCCGCGCGGGCGGCCCGTAGCTGCCCTTGCGGTCGGCGCCGGTCGGCCCGACGAAATACCCGTCGGCCAGCGGGAACTCGAAGCCCGCGTCGGCCTGCCAGCGCAGCGCCCGCGCGTCGACCGGCCGCGGCGGCGGGATCACGACCACCGAGCCGCCGCGCAAGTACGGGTCGATCAGGTGCTCGGCGAACACCCGCGGCGTCGGCTCCCGGTGCACCACCGGCAGCACCGTCGGGACCAGCGGGAGCAGCGCCGCGACCAGCCCGACCAGGAAGAGCGCGGGCCGCGGGTCGGTGCGGTCGGCCCGCGCGCGCTCGCGCGCCCTGGCGCAGGCGAGCACCAGGATCACCGCGATGGCTGGCGCCGCGGCCATGGCGAGCCTGCTCTCCAGCACGGTGCTCAGCAGCGGCACCTCCTCGGCCCAGCGCCACGGCCCGGTGATCCCGGTCGGGCGCTTGCCGAGTATGACCTCCGAGCCGAGCGAGAGCACCCCGAACACCACGATCACCGCCGCGGCGGCGCGCACCACCCGCTCCCGCCACAGCGTGGCCGCCGCCACCGCGGTGAGCAGCAGCAGCGGCCAGCCGAAGTAGGCGTTCTGCTCGGTCGGGTTGATCGCGACGTTCTGGCCGGAGGAGAGCAGCCCGCCCAGCGATTCGGACGGGAACTGGGCGAGCGCCTTCAGGTCGTTCCCCATCGGCCCGTGGTCGATCGAGCGGTAGCTCTGCGGCCCGAAGAACTGCCACCACAGCGGCACCGCGCAGAGCAGCAGCGTGAGCGCCGCGGCGGCGAGCACGGTCGGGGCGAGCGCGCGCAGCGCCCGCAGCCCGCGCCGCCGGTCGTGCAGGTGGTAGACGACGCCGAAGAGCCCGAAGGCGAGCGCGAAGATGAGCAGCGGCTCCTCGCCGAGCGCGATCTGTGCGGCGACCAGCAGCCCGAGCGTGCCTGCGGCCCGCCACCGGACACCGCCGACCGGCCCGCGCCCGAGCCGGATGACCAGCCCCGCGATCACCGGGAGCAGCGGCAGCACCACGAAGTTCGGGTGCGCGTTGGCGTGCGAGATCATGCCCGGCGCGAAACCGCAGCACAGCCCGCCGAGCACCGCGGCGCCCCTGGACGCGGTGAGCTCGCGGGCGAAGAGCAGGTACCAGGCGAACGCGGTGCTCGCGAGCCCGGCGGTGAGGACGAGCACGAAGGTGACGGTCGGCCCGAACAGCAGGGTGACCGGCGTGAGCGGCACCCCGACGCCGAACATCGCGGTATTGGCCATGAGGTTCACCCCGGCCGGAAAGTTCTGCAGGTCGGTGCCGAGCGGGTTCTCCAGGTGCGCCACCGAGTGCGCGGTGACCGCGAAGAACCACTCCCACATGGTCTGGTCCTGGCCGCTCTTCACCAGGTAGCCGTCGCCGGTGGCGCGCCACTGCCCGGAGAGCACGGCGCAGGCGAGCGCCAGGTACCCGGCGGCGACCGCGAGATCCATGCGGTGCCTGCGGAGGAACCGCTGTGGTTTCCGGTCGCGGACCGCGGGCTCCGTCGTGACGTCCTGCGCCTGCCGCACTCGGGGATCACTCCTCACGCTCGGTTACGGCCGTCAACCGTACCGGCTCCGCCCGGACGCGCCCCGCGGGCGCCGGGGCAGCGAAAACCTCAGCGCGCCACGGTGACCAGCGTGAACGGGCCGATATCGGTGACCGTGAAGGCGGGATCGTCGAAGAGCGCGGTGGGGAAGCTCACCGTGTAGCGGCGCACGTTCGGGTCGTTCGGGTAGACGTCGGCGGCGAGCCGCAGGGTGTAGCCGTCGCCGCCGCGGCGGAAGAGGAAGGCGTCCGGGGCGCGCCACGGCGCGGCGTCGAGCGCGGCGAGCAGCTCGGCGGGGGTCTCCAGCTCGCTCCAGGCCTCGATGGCGGCGGCGCGGCCCGCGAAATCGGCGAGCGGGTTGGCGTAGTGCGAGGTCAGCCCCTGGAAGCCGAAGTACGGGTAGTAGGCGAGGAAGCTGGTGTCGGCGGTGAGCAGCACGGTGTCGGACGGGGCCCGGCCGGTCTGCGCGCGCAGCGCCTCGTCGATCTGCGCGTAGTGCGTGACCGCCGAGGGGTTTCGCTTGTCGGCACGGTTGCCGTCGCCGTCGGTGTCGGTGTAGGCGGTGGTGATCTCCGCGGCGAGCACGTGCGGGATCTGCTGCGCGAAGGCGAGCGCGCCCGCCAGCCCGACCGCGACGGCTACGGCGCGGAACCGCTCCGGCTCGTTCAACGCCAGGTACACCGCGCGGGTGCCTTCGACGAAGCCGAACGTCCCCGCCGCCGCGAGCAGGACCAGCAGCACCGGCTCCAGCCGGAAGGAGAGCAGCGTGGTGCCCGCCGCGGTCGCCAGCATGGAGAGCAGGGTCCACAGGTACACCGCGACCACGCCGATGCCGAGCGCCTGCGCCCGCCGCGACGAGCCCGCCCTGAGCACCAGCCAGACCAGGCCGAGCAGGCAGAGCGCGCCGCGCAGCGAGAACTCGGCCATCGGCAGCGGGAGTTCGGCCCCGGCCTCCGGGAGGTAGTGGAAGGCGCCGCCGCCCAGCGCGACCGTGCCGGTCAGCGCCTCCACCAGGTACGGGGTCCAGACGAGCAGCGCCACCAGCGCGGAGATCCCGGCGATCACCGCCAGCCGGGTCAGCGGCGGCACCGCCGCCCGCCACGCACCCCCGGTGGGCGCATCGGCCTTCAAGCCGTCGGCAGGCCGCGGGCCGCCTGCGGCTTCTGCGGGCGCGGCTTCTGCGGGCGCGGGGACTGCGGGCGCCGCGGTCGCGGGAACGGCGGGCACCGCGGGCGACTCGGCGGCATCGCGCGCTGCGGGGCGGCGGGCACGCAGCCCCTTGCGCGCGGCGCGGCGCGCGCGCACCGCGAGCCAGGCGGCGATCAGCCCCATGAGCGCGACGGCGAACGCCGCCAGCGCGGCGTACAGCGTGTAGAAGGTCGCGCACAGCCCGAGGAAGAGCCCGGTACCGAGCACCGCACCCCACCCACCGGCCGACGCCCCGCGCGGCCAAGGCCGGTGCAGCGCACCCCAGGCGAGCACCAGCGCGGGCGCGATCAGCACGACGAGCACGGCGCTGTACGCCTCGGGCGAGGCGTACGCCAGCGTGAGCGCCACCGTCGCCGCGGTGACCGCGACCGCCGAGTCCGCCCGGATCAGCTCACTCCAGAGCACCAGCGCCAACACCGCCGCCACCGCAAGCGCCACGATGGCGTACGGCTTGAAGACCTCCCACCCGTCCATGCCGAGCAGGTTCCCGACCCGCCCGCCCAGCCAGAACCACCCCGCCGGGTAGAACGGCGGCAGCTCGGCGTAGGTCATGTCGCGCAGCGCGGCGCTGTCGGTGAGCCGGGTCAGGTACTCGGTGCGGAACTCCTGGTCCACCGAGATCCCGAAGAGGTACAGCTTGGTCGCGGCCAGCGGCATGCCGAGCGTGACCGTGACGAAGGTCGAGATCCCCGCCCAGGAGAGCAGCTTCGCGAGCCACGGCCACCGGTGCCGCCGGAGCAGCACGACCGCGGCGAGCAGCAGCACCGCCGCGCCGACCTGCCCCACCGTGGTGAGCGCCCTGGTGACGTTCGACGAATTGAACGCGGGCCACTCCACCAGCGAGAACGCCACCAGCTGCACCGCGGCGACGACCGCGGCCACCACCGCGGCGAGCAGCGCGGCACCCACACCCGAGGCGACGCGGCGGGACAGGATCGCCAGGGGGCCGGAGTTGGTCAACGGGACTAGATGGGCAGCTTGCGGAAGATCGGCCGCGGGATGTGCCGCAGCACCGACATCACGTAGCGGAAGGTGCCCGGCGCCCAGATGAGCTCCCTGCCCTTCTCCGACGCGGCGACCGCGAGCGCGGCCACCTCCTCCTTGTCCACGGTGAACGGCGCCTCCTTGGCCCCGGTCTCCTCCCAGTGCTTCACGGTGGTCGTGGTGCGCACCTGTCCGGGCCGGATGACCAGCACCCGCGGCCCGAACGGCCGCAGCGCCTCGCCGAGCCCGAGGTAGAACCCGTCCAGCCCGGCCTTGGTCGAGCCGTAGACGAAGTTCGAGCGCCGCACCCGCTCCCCAGCGGCCGAGGACATGGCGATGATCCGCCCGAACCCCTGCGCCTTCATCTTCTCGCCGAGCAGCACGCCGACCGAGACCGCCGCGGTGTAGTTGATCCCCGCGATCTGCACCGCCTTGCGCTGGTTCTGCCACAGCTCCTCGGCATTGCCGAGCAGCCCGAACGCCACGATGGCCACATCGACGTCGCCGCCGTCCCATGCCGCGTCGATCACCTTGGGGTGGCTGTCGGTGTCGAGGGCGTCGAAGTCGACCACGTCGACCCCGCTCGCGCCCGCGGCCTTCAGCTGCGCCACCGCGGTGTCGCGCAGCGGGTCGTTCGGCAGCGCGGCCAGCACGATCCGCGCGGGCCCCTTCTTCAGGTACTCGGCGCAGATCGCGAGCCCGATCTCGGAGGTTCCGCCGAGCAGCAGGATGGTCTGCGGGTTGCCAACGGCATTGATCACTGGAGCTCCAGCCTTCTCGCCATGTCCGACATGAAAACGCCTGTGGGATCGACACTCCGGCGGACCTTGATCCACTCGTCGATCCGGGGGTACATCTGGTGGAAGGTCTCCGCGGTGGTCCGCGAGTCCTTGCCGGTGTAGAGCCTGCCGCCGAATTCCAGGACGCGGCGGTCCAGTTCGGTGACGAAGTCGTTCAGCCCGGGCTTGATCGGGAAGTCGAGGCAGACGTTCCAGCCCGGCATGGGGAAGCTGAGCGGCGCCTGGTTGCCCGCGCCGAAGTACTTGAAGACGTTCAGGAACGAGTAGTGCCCGCTGCGCTGGACGTCGACCAGGATCTGCTTGAACTCCGCCACCGCCTCCGGCGGCACCACGAACTGGTACTGCAGGAAGCCGCGCGAGCCGTAGGCGCGGTTCCACTCGCCGAGCATGTCGAGCGGGTGGTAGAAGGCGGTGAGGCTCTGCGGCTGCTGCCGGTAGGTGGCGCCCTTGCGGTACCAGACCTCGGTCGCCAGCGCGAACGTCTTCTGGTTCAGCAGGCCGTTGGGGAAGAGGTCCGGGAAGGTGAGGAAGGTCTTGCCGGTGAAGCCGAGCGGGTTCTTCCGCAGCTTCTTCGGCAGCTCGTCGAGCTTGGCCAGCGAGCCGCGCGAGATGACGGCGCGGCCGAGCTTCGGCTCCGGGCTCATGGCGTCGAACCAGGCCGAGCTGTACTCGTACCGGTCCTCGGAGCCGTCGCTGTGGAACTCGATGGTCTCGTCCAGCCCGGCGGTCACATCGCCGTCGGCGATGAAGTACGCCGTCTCGGTCGGCGTCATCTCGATGCTCGCGCGCAGGATGATGCCGGTGAGCCCGCACCCGCCGACGGTCGCCCAGAAGAGCTTGGGATTCTTCTTGGGCGTGATCGTCTGCACGGTGCCGTCGGCGGTGAGCAGCTCCATCGAGCGCACGTGGTTGCCGAAGCTGCCCGCGCTGTGGTGGTTCTTGCCGTGGATATCGGAGCCGATGGCGCCGCCGACCGTCACCTGCCTGGTGCCGGGCAGCACCGGGACCCAGAGCCCGAACGGCAGCGCCGCCTTCATGAGCTGGTCCAGGTTCACGCCCGCGTCGACGTCGACCAGCCGGGAATCGCGGTCGATCCGGTGGATCTTGTTCAGCGCCGTCATGTCGACGACGAGCCCGCCCGCGTTCTGCGCGTTGTCGCCGTAGGAGCGGCCGAGCCCGCGCGCGATGACGCCGCGGCGCAGGTGCGCCGGCTTGCCGTCGTTGTCCTCGGCGACCAGGGCCACGGCCTTGGCGATCACCTCGGGGTCGCCCGTGGAGAGCACTTCGGAGGAGGTGGGTGCGGTGCGACCCCACCCGGTCAGCGAGCGGGTGCGCGTCGACAGTTCGACGGCGTCACCGGCGCTGCCGGTACCGGTGGACGGTGTGGTGGCGGTCGGAGCTTTCGTGGACATCGGCATAGAGGCTACAGGTAGCCCCCCGGCGGTGATCGGCGTCTCCGTACTCCCCGGTACGGCGGGTTAGGCTCTCCGTCGTGTCCGCCGAACCGCACCTCCCGCTGCCCGCCGAGCTGCCCCTGGTCGACGAGCCGGCCGGCGCGACGGCCGGCCCCGAAGGCGGTAGCTCGCGTAACCACGAAGGGGCCCCGGAGCGCCGAATGCAGCAGAGCACCGATGTGGACCTGAAGACGCAGATCATCAGGTTCACCCTGACCGGCGGGCTCTCGGCGGTGGTCGACTTCGGGCTGTATCTCCTGCTCTACAAACTGGTCGGCCTGCCGCTGGACCTCGCCAAGGCGCTCGGCTTCGTCGCGGGCACCACCACGGCCTACCTGATCAACCGCCGCTGGACCTTCCAGGCGCCGCCGAGCCGGCTCCGCTTCCTCGCGGTCGTGCTGCTCTACGCCGTCACCTTCGCGGTGCAGGTGGGGATCAACTCGCTGATCAACCGCTGGCTGGACGACAACCTGGTCACCCTGGTGCTCGCCTTCGTGGTCGCCCAGGGCACCGCGACGGTGATCAACTTCGTGGTGCAGCGGGCGGTCATCTTCAAGATCCGCTGAGCGCCGCCCTGCCCGCCTTGGCGCCGAAGTAGTCGCCGCCCTTGGCCCGGACATTGTCGGTGCCCCAGTCCCGCAGCTCCCGGTCCGCCGGGACCAGGTGCGGGATGTGCTTGCGGCAGTGGATGTAGGCCTCCTCCACGTCGACCACCACCCAGCGCTCGGCCATCCGGCCCTTGTGTTGCGCGGGTAGTCCCGGTACTCGCGGCCGGAGTACGTCGTCCTCCACGATGTGCGCGGTGCCGTTGATGTGCAGCCCGATCAGATCGTGCACGAAATCCAGCAGCATGATGCCGATGTGCGGGTTCTCCACGATATTGCCGAGGCTCGCCATGACGCCGTTCCCGCGATATTCGGGATAGGCGACGGTGCGTTCGTCCACCACGTGCAGAAATCCGGGAACGCCCGCCCGGAAACTGGAATCGCATTCCCCGTTCCGGTCGGCGGTGGCGATGAAGGCCATGTCCATCCGGGCGACGAAGTCGATCATGGCCGGGTTCAGGTGATCCAGAACCTGCTCGTCATAGAAGCGCTCGGCGCGCGCGGCGCTGCCGTACCGCTCCTGGAGGTCGCGCTCCCCGTCGCTGCCGTGTCGAGAACCAGGCATCGCGCCCCCTCCGGTCGTCGAACGAAAACGTCGACCAGTTTAGGGAGTTGCCCACCCGGCGCTCACCGGAATGCGAGGTATGTCTCCGGGAAAATGCTCGTGCGCAAGGGTTTTCCAGGAATTTGCGGGCGCCGGGCAGGCGTATTCGGTTTTTTCTGGTGAACCGGTTGGTATCCGCTCGGCTCAGGCGGGGGTGAGGGAGACCGGGACTCCGTTGAAGACGGCATTGCCGGACGGCACGTCCAGCACCGAGTCGTCGGTCAGGATGTTCGCGTTCACCCCGGCGTGCTCGCGCGCCACCTCCTGGTCGCTGCCGCCGTGGCCCCAGCCGTGCGGCAGGCTCACCACCCCGGGCATGATCGCCTCGGTCGGCTCCAGCGGCACCGTCACCACCCCGGCCGCGGACTTCACGATCGCGTGCTCGCCGAGCCCGAGCCTGGCCACGTCGTCCGGGTGGATGTGCAGGGTGCAGCGGTTGGTGCCGCTCACCAGCCGAGGCAGGTTGTGCATCCAGCTGTTGTTGGAGCGCAGGTGCCTGCGGCCGATCAGCACCACGTCCGGCGGGGCGGCGGCGAGCGCGGCGCGCAGCCGCTCGGTGTCGGCGAGCAGCTCCGGCGGCGCCAGCTCCACCCGCTTCGACGCGGTGCGCAGGTTGTCGGGCAGCTTCGGCTGCAGCGGGCCGAGGTCGATGCCGTGCTCCTGCTCGAGCAGCGAGTTCAGCTCCAGCGTGCCGCCGTTCCACGCGCCGTACGGGCCGAGCCGCAGCATGAGGTCGATGCGCTGCTCGGTGCTGTTCACCCCCTGCAGCTCGGGCCGCCGCTCGTCCAACCCGGCCTGGTGCAGCATGCCCGCGATCACGAACTCGTCCAGCGCGGCCAGCGCCTCCCGGCCGTGCGGCTGCCCGGAGACCGCCGCCGCCAGCCGGGCGACCACCTCGGACTCGGACGGCCGGTCGCCGAGCGGCACCAGCGGCCGCGAGTACCTGGTGTAGTTGCGCACCGCGAACTGCAGCAGCGCGAAGTCGTAGTGCGGCGACTGCGTGGTGCGCGGCGGCGGCAGGATGACATCGGCGTGCCTGGTGGTCTCGTTGACGTAGCGGTCGACGCTGACCATGAACTCCAGCCCGGCGAAGGCGGCGTCCAGCCGCGGCCCGCTCGGCGCGGAGAGCACCGGGTTGCCCGCGACCGTGACCAGCGCGCGGATCTGCCCGTCGCCGGGGGTGCTGATCTCGTCGGCGAGCGTGGCCACCGGGATCTCGCCCATGGCCTCGGGCAGGTCGCGCACCCGGCTGCGCCAGCGGCCCGGCCGGAACGGCTTGCTGCGCACGATGCCGAGCGTGGCGCCGGTGGCGAACATGGCGCCGCCGGGGGAGTCGAGGTTGCCGGTGAGCACATTGAGCACGTCGACCAGCCACTGGGTGAGCGTGCCGAACTCGGCGGTGCAGGTGCCGATCCGCGCGTACACCACCGCCCGCGGCGCCGCGGCGAGCTCCCTGGCCAGCCGCTGCACGGTCTCGGCCGGGACGCCGGTGCGGCGCTGCACCGCGGCGGGGGTGAAGTCGGCGGCCGCCGCGCGCACCTCGTCCAGGCCGTTGACCGGCACCTCCACGGTGACCAGGTCCTCGGCGAAGAGCGTGTGCACGATGCCGAAGAGCAGGTAGGCATCGCTGCCGGGGCGGATGAAAAGGTGCTCGTCGGCGATCTCCGCGGTCCTGGTCCGCCGCGGGTCGACCACGACCAGCCTGCCGCCGCGCTCGCGCAGCGCCTTCAGCCTGCCAGGGAAATCCGGGGCGGTGCAGAGCGAGCCGTTCGACTCCAGCGGGTTGGCGCCGAGCATCAGCAGGTAGCCGGTGCGGTCCAGGTCGGGCACCGGGACCGCGAGCGGGTCGCCGAAGAGCAGCCCGCTGGCGAGCTGCTTCGGCATCTGGTCGGCGGTGCTCGCGGAGAAGAGGTTCTTGGTGCCGAGCGCCCGGACCAGCGCGGGCACGTGCAGCGCGCCCGCGACGGAGTGCGCGGTCGGGTTGCCGAGGTAGACCCCGATCGACTGGCCGCCGTGCGCGGCCCTGATCGCCGGGATCCGCTCGGCGATCAGCGCGTAGGCCTCGTCCCAGGTGGCGGTGCGCCGTACCCCGGTGGCCCGGTCCAGGATCAGCGGCTCGGTGACCCGGTCGGGGTCCTCGTCGAGCTGCCCGAGGCTGGCGCCCTTCGGGCAGAGGAACCCCCGGCTGAACGGGTCCTCCCGGTCGCCGCGGACCGCGACCACGTGGTCATCGGCGTCGAGGGTGATCTGCAGTCCACACACCGCCTCGCAGAGCGGGCAGGTGCGCAGCAGGGTCCTGGTGTTCGAGCTCGCGGCCATACACCCATCATCGTTGATAATGAGAGAAACGACGGGAATTTCTATCAATGCAGACGCGAACGACCGGTGCCCGCGGTGCCGGGGTGGGGAGTTCCTCGGCGGTGCGGACACCGGTCGTGGTCGGTGCGGGCGCTACCTCAGCAGGCGACGCTGGTGAGCTGCGCGCGCCGGTTGGCCTGCGCGGCGCGGACGGCGGCGCCGATGGCGACCACCGGCGGGACCCAGCGGGCCTCGCCCGGCGCGACGCCCCAGGAGGCGGAGCCCGCGGAGAGCTGGGTGGGGGGCAGCGGGATGCCCGCGCCGTCGGTGTGCACGACCGCACCCGCGGCGCGCAGCGCCTCCAGCGCCATCTCGGCCTTGGCCACGCCGGTGACCAGGTGGATCTCGCGACGCTCGGTGCCGGGGATCTCGATCACCGGGCCGGTGAGGTTGTTGGCGCGGAGGAAGCGACGGACTTCACCGGCGAGCTCGCCGGTGACCTCGATGCCCGCGACCGCCTCGTCGGCGATCAGGCAGAGGCCGTTGGCCGTTTCGGCGACCGTCCATCCACGCTGGGCGTAGTCCTGCGCGGCGGCGGTCATCGCGGCCGCCGAGACGGAAGTCGGAAACGTGGTACGCACTGTCTTTCTCCATTCCCCGGTCAGAGTCAGGTTCCTGCATTCACGAGAGGTATCGGTGCGCGGTGTCCTCGGCGTTACGGCGTTCGCGGAAAAATTACGAACTGTCATGTTCGTCTCATTCCCAACCGGTAAAGCCGATGTCTGGTAGTGCGCTCGACGACCCTCGGTGCCGGTAGCCCGAGCGATGATATACGGGAAGGATTCGGGGATGAGCAACGACTCCGACAGCACGCCGGTGCCGTCCGGCGAAGGCCCGCTCAGCGCGGGATCGGACCGGGCGGAGGCGGTTCCGCCACCGGGCGAGCCGCGGGCCGCCCCCGGCGCGGTGACGCTGCGCGCCTGGGTGGCCGAGGCGGCCAGCGGGCTGCTCGACATCCGGTTCCGGCGCGAGGTCACGCTCACCCTGCTGCCGCTGGCCTACCTGCTCGGGCTGGTCTTCGCCTGCGCGGTGCCGATCGCGCTGACCGTCGCGCTGTGGCAGCTCTCCGCGGTGCTCGGGGTGCTGGCCGCGCTGGTCGGGGTGCCGCTCGGGCTGACCATCGCGGCGGCGGTCCGGCTGATGCTCGAGTTCCTGGTGAACGCCGCCCGGCTGGCGGGGCGGGTGGAGCACATCGGCGACCTCGCCGACGATCTGTTCCAGGTGCTCTCCGATGTCGCGGAGCCGGTGAACCAGCTCTCCGAAGACGTTCGCGCCGTGCAGTTCTGGCGCTTCCGGCGGGGTTCACGGAAATGAGTACACCGCTGTCCGCCGATCGATCGACAGAACCGGGTCCGGTACTCCAAGTGATCGTCATTGCCGGACTTACTGTGAAACAATGCCGTCCGAGTGCCCAGGATTCGTAACCGGGCGTTCGTGATCGATCAACCCGCGTATCCGGCGCGGTCGACGGCCCGAGGGGTGAGGCCGGTCGCCCGCGATGCGACGGGAAGCGGGATACACAGGGGGGACGTGACGATGAACGCACGCCGGGTGATCGCCGGGGCCGGGCAACCTGCGGGCGCGGGGGGCGTGACCGGGTCGACGCTGCCGCGCAGGCAGCTCGGCAGGCAGCTGCGCGACCTGCGCAACCGCGCGGGGATGACGACCAGGGCCGCGGCTCGGCACCTGGAGTGGTCGGAGGCGAAGATCTGGCGCATCGAGACCGGCCAGACCTCGCTGCGCGGCCTCGACGTCGAGGCCATGTGCAAGGTCTACGCCGCGCCGGACGAGCTGGTCGAGCCGCTCACCGTGCTGGCCAGGCAGACCAAGGCGCGCGGCTGGTGGGCCGGGTACAGCGACGCCATCCCGGAGGGGTTCGAGGTCTTCCTCGGCCTGGAGGAGGCGGCGTCGGCGCTGCGCAGCTACGAGGTGGACACCGTGCCCGGGCTGCTGCAGACCGAGGCGTACACCCGCGCGCTGCTGGCGGGCGCGCGGCCCGGGCTCAGCGCCGACCAGGCCGAGCGCAGGCTGCGGCTGCGCGCGGTGCGGCAGGAGCAGCTCACCAGGTCGGTGGCGCCGCTGCGGCTGGACGCGCTGATCGCCGAGCCGGTGCTGTGGCGCAAGATCGGCGGCAACGAGGTCGCGGCCGCGCAGCTGGACCGGTTGATCGAGCTGGCCGAGCTGCCGAACGTCCGGATCCGCGTGGTCCCCGCCGATTCCGGCTACCACCCCGGCATGGAGTCGGGGCGCTTCGTCGTCCTGGAGTTCGACCCGGGCGCCACCGCCGCCTACCCGGAGCCGCCGGTGGTCTACGTGGAGGCCTTCACCGGCCCGCTCTTCGTGGACAAGGAGCAGGAGGTCGCGCGGTACCGCGCCGCCTTCGCCGGGATCGAGGCGGTGGCCGTCGACGCCCGCCGCGGGATCGAGGACGCGCGCAACGCGCTGTAGCACCGGCTGCTAGAGCAGCATTTCGGCGAGCACGGCGCGGTGCGCGGGCTTGGCCGCGTCGTAGACCGCCCTCCCCTTCTCGGTGAGGCAGACCGCGACCGCGCGCCGATCCTCCGGGCACATGCTGCGGGAGACCAGCCCGTCGCGCTCCAACCGGGCGACGGTGCGGGAGAGCGCGCTCTGGCTCAGGTGGCTGTCCTCGGCGAGCTGGCTCATCCGGTAGTCGCCACAGGCGGCGTCGACCAGCCGGTCCAGCGTCTCGAACTCGCTGAGCCCGATGTCGTGCGGCTGCAGCGCCTTCTCCAGCGCGCAGCTCACCGCGGCGTGGCGATCGAGGAGCTGTCGCCACTCACCGAGCAGGTTCGACATGGCCCCATCTTAGTGTCCACGGCAATCTCATGCAACGACATTTAATGCGTTGGCATCTAATGCGTGCGCATGTAATGTTCCGGCTCATGACTTCCTCGGTAACGCATCGCGCCGCCGCCGCGGCGACCGATCCGGCCCGATGGTCGGCACGGCTCTGGGCCATGCTGATCACGCTCTGCATCGTGCTGTTCCTGGACGGCCTCGACGTCTCGATGATCGGCGTCGCGCTCCCCTCGATCGGCGCCGAGCTCGACCTCTCGACGGCGACGCTGCAGTGGCTGGTCAGCGGCTACGTGCTCGGCTACGGCGGGCTGCTGCTGCTCGGCGGGCGCACCGCCGACCTGCTCGGCAGGCGCCGGGTCTTCCTGGTCGCGCTCGCGGTCTTCGCGGTGGCCTCGCTGGCGGGCGGGCTGGTGAGCTCGGGTCCGCTGCTCATCCTGACCCGGTTCGTGAAGGGGCTGGCGGCGGCGTTCACCGCGCCGACCGGGCTCTCCATCATCACCACCAACTTCCCGGAGGGGCCCGCGCGCAACCGGGCGCTCTCCATCTACACCGTCTTCGGCGCGGGCGGCTACTCCTGCGGCCTGCTCTTCGGCGGGCTGATGACCGGCATCGGCTGGCGCTGGACCTTCCTGCTCCCGGTCCCGGTGGCGCTCGCCGCGCTGGCCGCCGCGTGGGTGCTCGTCCCGAAGGACCGCCCGGCCGAAGAGGGCGGCCACGACCTGCTCGGCGCGCTCTTCTCCACCTCGGCCATGCTGCTGCTGGTCTACACCGTGGTCACCGCGCCCGAGGTGGGCTGGGCGACTGCGCGCACGCTGGGCTCGTTCGTCGCGGTGGCGGTGCTCTTCGCGGCCTTCGTCGCCGTCGAGCGGCGGGTGCGGCACCCGCTGGTGCGGCTCGGCATCCTGCGCAAGCGCACCCTGGTGCGGGCGAGCCTGGCCGTGATCGCGCTGGCCGGTTCGTACTTCAGCTGGCAGTTCATCGTCACGCTGTACCTGCAGGACGCGCTGGGCTGGTCCCCGCTGACGCTGGCGCTGGCGCTGCTCCCGGTGGGGCTCATGGTGACGCTCTCGGCGGTCTTCTCCGACCGGCTGGTCGACCGGGTCGGCACCGCGCCGGTGATCGCGGTGACGCTCACCGTGATGACCATCGGATACCTGCTGTTCCTGCGCATCGACACGGCGCCGTCGTACCTGACCGTGCTGCTGCCCGCTGTGCTGCTGATCGGCATCGGCTGGATCGGCTTCCCGGCCATCAATATCCAGGCCACCGCCGGGATCGACGACGACGAGCAGGGGCTCGCGGCGGGCGTGCTGCAGACCTCCATGCAGGTCGGCGCTGCCATCGTGCTCGCGGTGACGACGGCGCTCATCGCGAGCGGGGCGCACGACGACAGCCCCGCCGCGGTGCTCGCGGCCTACCGGCCCGGGCTGGAGTTCGCCGCCGCGGTCACCGCGGTGGGCGCGGTGATCTCACTGGCCGCCCTGGTCAGCCTGCGGAAGAAGGATGAACCCGCGGGCTGAGCCCGCTGCCGGACCGGGTGCCGCTCCGCGGGGGCGGCGCCCGGTCAGCGGGGGGTGAAGGGCGGTGCGGCCTCGTCCTTGGGGGAGCGCACCAGGGTGAGCGGCCGCCCGTCCCGGCCGACGCTGGGCCAGTCGATGCCGAGCGCGGGGTCGAGCGCGTCGATCTCGTGGTCGAACTCCGGGCTGTACTCCAGCGAGCAGAGGTAGGTCACCGTCGACTCGTCGGCGAGCGAGAGGATGGCGTGGCCGAGCCCTTCGGAGAGGAAGACCGAGCGCCGATCGACGTCGTCGAGCAGCACGCTGTCCCACCGGCCGTAGCTCGGCGAGCCGGGCCGCAGGTCGACCACGACGTCGAGGAAGGCGCCGCGCACGCAGGTGACGTACTTGGCCTGCCCCGGCGGGTCCTCGGTGTAGTGGATGCCGCGTAGCACCCCGGCCGCGGAGACCGAGCAGTTCACCTGCTTCAGGTCCAGCGGGCGCCCGGTGGCCTTCTCGAACTCGGAGGCCTTGAACTGCTCGAGGAAGACCCCGCGCTCGTCCCGGAACTGCCGGGGCGTCAGTACCCAGGCGCCCGGGACCTCCATCTCCCTGATCTCCATGCTCATCAGTCCCGTCCGCGCTCGAGCAGGTCGAGCAGGTAGCCGCCGTACCCCGACTTGACCAGCCCCTCCGCGGCCGCGCGGAGCTGTTCGTCATCGATATACCCCATCCGCCATGCCACCTCCTCCGGCACGCCGATCTTCAGCCCCTGCCGCTCCTCGATGGTGCGGACGTAGTTGGCGGCGTCCAGCAGCGAGTCGAAGGTGCCGGTGTCCAGCCAGGCCGTGCCGCGGGCGAGCACATCCACCCGGAGCTTGCCCTGCTCCAGGTAGGCGCGGTTGATGTCGGTGATCTCGTACTCGCCGCGCGCGGACGGCCGCAGCGAGCGGGCGATCTCCACCACGTCGTTGTCGTAGAAGTAGAGCCCGGGGATGGCGTAGTTGGAGCGCGGCGCCTTCGGCTTCTCCTCGATCGAGACCGCCCTGCCCTCGGTGAACTCCACCACGCCGTAGGCGGTCGGGTCGGAGACCCAGTAGGCGAAGACCGCGCCGCCGTCCAGCCCGTGGAAGCGGCTCAGGCCGGTGCCGAGCCCGGGGCCGTGGAAGATGTTGTCGCCGAGCACCAGCGCTGCGCAGTCGGTGCCGATGTGCTCGGCGCCGAGGACGAAGGCCCTGGCCAGGCCGTCCGGCTCGGGCTGCACCACGTAGTCGATGGCGATGCCGAAGGCACTGCCGTCGCCGAGCAGCCTGCGGAAGGCGGCCGCCTCCTCCGGGGTGGTGATGACCAGGATGTCGGTGATCCCGGCCAGCATCAGCGTGGAGAGCGGGTAGTAGATCATCGGCTTGTCGTAGACCGGGACGAGCTGCTTGCTCACCCCGCGCGTGATCGGGTGCAGGCGCGAGCCGGTGCCGCCCGCCAGGATGATTCCGCGCATGGCCCCAGAGTCTGCCGGCTCATCGCCGCGCCGGAGACGGTGAGGTTCCAGCCCGACCGCGAAATGGTCACGACGGGTTTGCCGAACAGGTCGGGCGGGGCATGGTTGTTGCACGGATCACACTTGTCGTGATCTTCTGGAGTGGGACGTCAGCGGGGACGTCCCGCCCGTGGGTGAGGTAGGTACCGCCATGACCGCGATCAGCGACGAATTCACGGGCAGGGTGATGAACCCGCACGGCCCGAGCCCGGCCGCCCGCCTCCTGCTCGCCACCTGCTCCGGTGTGCTCCGCCCGGTGCTGCGGCAGGTCCCGATCAACCGGCACACCATCCCGGTCGCCGCGGCCGCGGTGGACGGCCTCTCCCGGCTGCGCCGCGAACCGCGCGGGGTCGAGCGCGAGCAGGTGCGGCTGCGCGGCTTCGGGTTGGAGGTGCTGCGCCCGGCGGGCGGCTCCCGCGCGCTGCGCCATGGCGCGGTGCTCTACCTGCACGGCGGCGGCTTCGCGGTGTGCGGGCTGCGCACGCACCGGCCGATCGCCGCCAGCCTGGCCCGGCGCACCGGGCTGCCGGTGGTGAACGTCGACTACCGGCAGCTGCCGGGGCGGTCCATCCTGCAGTCGGTGGAGGACTGCCTGACCGCCTACCGCTGGCTGCTCGGGCACGGCGCCGACCCGTCCAGGATCGTGATCGCGGGCGACTCGGCGGGCGGCTACCTGACCTTCGCCACCGCGCTGAAGGCGCTGGCCGAGGGGCTGCCCGCGCCCGCGGGGCTGATCGGGCTGAGCCCGCTGCTCGACCTGGACCACGTCGCCAAGAGCGGCTACATGAACGTCTCCAGGGATGCCCTGATCCCGCTCTCCGCGCTGGCCGCGGTGGTCCGGCTCGGCGCCGAGATCGACGGCGTGCTCGACCCGATCCTCTCGCCGGTCAACGGCAACCTGGCGGACCTGCCGCCGGTGCTGCTGGTCGCCGCGGAGGACGAGGTGCTGCGCTACGACAGCGAGCTGATGGCGGCCCGGCTCGCGGCGGCGGGCGTGCCGTACAGCCTGGAGCTGTGGCGCGGCCAGGTGCACGCCTTCATGAGCATCTTCCCGAGCCTGCCCGAGGGCAGGGCCGCGCTCGGCCGGGTGGCCCGCTTCGTGCGGGACCGGGTCGAGCACCAGGAGCGAGCTCGGACGGCCTGACTCGGATCGGCCGGACGAGTTCTGAACCTTGCCCCGCACCCGGTGCGGGGCAAGGTTCACCCGCACACGACGGAACCCCCGCCCGGACCTGGTCCGAGACGGGGGTTCCTGGTGCCCGAATTACTTGGCCGGGGGCACGAACGGCTGGTTCAGGGTGCTCCAGTACTGGATGGCCGCGCCGATCGCCACCGGGGCGGTGATCAGGATCTGGCCTGCCAGGGTGCCGAGCGCGCCGACGGCCAGGATGCCGCCGATGCAGCCGACGGCGGCGGCCGGGATGAAGGGGCCGAACAGGCCGACGATGGTCGCGGAGGCGACGGTGGCGCCCGCGATGCCGCCGAGCACGCAGCCGAGCGCGCCGCCGCCCAGGCCGCCGACCAGGGTGCCGATGGTGGCGCCGACGGAGATGGTGTCCTTCAGCCGGTTGAACGCCGCGAGCTCACGGTCGTACTCGTTCTTCCAGGGCGCCTTGTCCTCGTAGGGCAGCGCGACCGGCTTGTAGACCGCCTTCTCCACGTCGAGCTGCGGGGTGAGGGTGGCCTCGTTGCCCGCGATCTCGGCGGCGATCGGGAACTCGAACTCGTCGATGCGGAAGCTCAGCGGGGTGCCCGCGAGCACGGTGCCGTCGGCGGCGACGACCTTGAAGACCCCGTCCTCGGCGACCAGCTTGCCGGAGTCAGTGGAGATGAAGGTGGCGGTCTCGGTGGCGTGCGCGGTGAAGTTCACCGCTTCCGCCGGGGCTTCCGCCGGGGCCGCGTTGACGGTGCCCGCGGTGACGCCGATCGCGGCGATCAGCAGCGCCGACGTCGCGGCGAATTTCTTGATGAACATGTGTTGTGAACCTCATCGAGCGTTCGGAGGGGGACCCGGTGATCGAAATCCAGACCAACTAACGCGTGGTGAATGCGCTGTGACCGGGTGTTCAAATTGCGTTCACCGGGCAGACCTGGTGGTTCGTGAGCAATCGGAAATCACGACGTTGAACAGGTCTTTCAGCGTTATTCGAACCACTCGACACCGTTCTTTCCGGTCTCTTAGTGATGTAGATCACTACGACTCCGAAAATGCCTTCTCGGGCAAATCGGACTATTCGTTCGACGACCGAGATTCTGGAACGGCCGCACCCCGGCGGTAGAGTCGCGGAATGCGCTTGCTCGTCACCGGCGGAGCCGGGTTCATCGGTGCGAACTTCGTCCGGCAGACCGTGGCCGAGCGCCCGGATGTCCGGGTCACCGTGCTCGACGCGCTCACCTACGCGGGAAATCGGGATTCGCTGGATTCGGTCGCCGACCGCATCGAATTCGTGAAGGGCGATATCGCCGATACCGCGCTGGTCGACGACCTGACCGCGGAAACGGACGCGGTGGTGCACTTCGCCGCGGAATCGCACAACGACAATTCACTCGCCGACCCGTGGCCGTTCGTGCAGACGAACATCGTCGGAACCTTCGCGCTCCTGCAGGCGGTCCGCAGGCACGGCGTGCGTTTCCACCACGTCTCCACCGACGAGGTCTTCGGCGATCTGAGCGCGGACGATCCGCCGTTCTCCGAGCAGACGCCGTACAACCCGTCCAGCCCCTACTCCGCCACCAAGGCCTCCAGCGACCTGCTCGTGCGGGCCTGGGCACGGTCCTTCGGGGTGCGCGCGACGCTCTCGAACTGCAGTAACAACTACGGCCCCTATCAGCACGTGGAGAAGTTCATCCCGCGGCAGATCACGAATCTGATCGACGGGCAGCGGCCGCGGCTGTACGGCGCCGGGCACCAGGTCCGGGATTGGATTCACGTGGACGACCACAACCACGCGGTCTGGGCCGTCCTGGAACGCGGCGAATCCGGCCGGACGTATCTGATCGGCGCGGACGGGGAAACCGACAACCTGGCCGTCATTCGGCTGCTGCTCGCGGAATTCGGCCGCGATCCCGACGATTTCGACCACGTCACCGACCGCCCCGGCCACGACCAGCGCTACGCCATCGACGCGACCCGGCTGCGCACCGAACTCGGCTGGACCCCGCGGTACTCGAATTTCCGCGCCGGGCTCGCCGCGACCGTGCGCTGGTACCGGGAGAACGAGGCCTGGTGGCGGCCGTACAAGGAGCACACCGAGGCCGCCTACCGCAGGGCGGGCGAGCGGGTGCTCTGAGCCGGTCGGCTCAGCCCCAGACCAGCACGTGGTACTTCACCGCGGCCGCGATCAGCGCGACCGCGGTGGCGCCGACGATCGTCAGCGTGGCGCCGCGGCCAGGCGCGCGGCCGTCCGGCAGCGCCAGCCGCCAGGGCAGCCAGCGCAGCAGCACCGCGAAGGTGAGCACCGCGAGCGGCACGAAGTACCTGCCCTGCACGCCGTCGATGATGAAGTAGCCCACCGGGGTGAAGGACATGTAGAGCGTCACGTAGATCATCGCCACATTGGCGAGCAGCACCAGCGCGACGACCAGGGTGCGGCGGAAGGTCGCCGCCTCCGGGCGCAGCCGGTCGCCGATGCCGATGCCGATCACGAAGGCGAGCAGGCAGGCCAGGATGGAGAGCGCGGGCACGTCGATGTAGGCGAAGCCGAGCTCGCCGAAGAACTGGGTGAACCAGCGCTGGTCCCGGCGCGAGATGCTCTCGCCGAAGATCGTGACGAAGCCGATCGGGTCGGTGAGGATGCCGCGCAGCTGGTCGTCCGGGCGGACCGTGCCCCACTGGTGCTCCGGGCGCATCAGGCTCATGCCGTCGCCGGTCGGCGCGGCCACCCGCATCCAGGCGGCGAAGAGCAGGCCGCCGACGGCGGCGAAGGCCCAGTGGGTGTAGCGCCAGATGCCGCGGAAGCCGAGGCGCTCGCCGGGGATCACCACGACGAGCAGGGCGAGCAGGATGTAGGCGGGCTTGCTCAGCGGCAGCGTCAGGGTGGCGGCGAGCAGCGCCGCGGTCTCCGGGCGGCGCAGGCCGTCGCCGAGGAAGAGCGCCTTGACCATGAGCGCGGAGATCAGGAAGGCGAGCGCGTTGGTCAGGGTGTCGGCGGTGACGGTGCCCGCCTGGAACACCGCGATGGGCAGGACCGCGACGGCGAAGGCGAGCCACTGGATGCGGTGGGCGCGCAGGGTCCACAGGGCGAAACCGGTGATCGCCAGGTAGGCGGCCAAGCCCGCGAGCCTGGTCACCAGGGTGGTCGCGCCGACGTTCAGGTCGAGTGCCTCGGCCGCGCGCAGGGCGATGGCGTTCGGGATGTACGGGACGGGGGAGTACGCCGCCGTATTGGTGAACCAGACCTGGTCCATCTCCGCGCTGACCGGGGCGGACTTGTACCGGTCGTAGGCTGCGGGGTCGGCGGCCATCGGGTTCTGCTCGTCGCCGTTGGTGGTGTAGTCGGTGAGGGCGTAGCCCATCAGGTCGGTGATGCTCTTCGGGACGTCGCCGCCGTACGCCGGGCCGCGGGTGTCCTCGATCTCCTGGGGGAGGAAGCCGCCGTGCGCTACCTGGTATGCGCGGCCGAACTGGGTGATTTCGTCGTGGCCCCAGAAGGGTGGGGTTATTACGGCGAATACTGCGCCGAACAGTCCGGCGAGGATCAGGAATGCCGTCGTCGCCGGGCCGAGCTTGTGGATTATCCGGTTTGCGATGCCCGTGCGGGTCGGCCCTTCGGTATCTCGCCCGGCCTGCGGCCGCTCGACTGGTTTGCCCTCGGAGGGGTCGAGTGCGTTCGCCTCGGAGGCAGGGGCGGTCGTGGAGGCGGCTGCCTCGTTCGCAGCCGGCTCGGCGCCGGTGGCGGAGACCGTCACCGACGGGGTCCGTCGTCCGCTACCGCGCTGTAGCGCAGGTAGACGAGGCGGGCGGCTTCGTGGCGGGAGCGGCGGATGCCGTCGAGGATGAGGCCCGCGGTCCAGGCCAGGCTGCCGAGCAGCAGCAGGGTGAAGGCGAGGAAGAGGGTGGGGAAGCGCGGGACCTGGCCGATGTCGTAGTAGGTGATCGCGATCGGGATGGTCAGCACCAGCGCGATCACCCAGGCCAGGGTGCCGAAGAGCCCGTAGAAGGCGACCGGCCGCTCGTGCCGCGCCAGCCCGGCGATCAGCTTCAGGATCTTGAACCCGTCGTGGTACGTGCGCAGCTTGGACTCGCTGCCCGCGGGGCGATCCCGGAACCCGACCGGCACCGCGGTCCGCGGCACCCGCAGGTGCAGCGAGTGCACGGTCAGCTCGGTCTCGATCTCGAACTCGCGGGAGACCGCGGGGAAGCTCTTCACGAAGCGCCGGGAGAACACCCGGTACCCGCTCAGCATGTCCTCGACGTTCTCGCCGAACACCTTGCCGACGACCCCGTTCAGCACCTTGTTGCCGGTCTCGTGCCCGGCCCGGTACGCGGTGCCCGACTCGTCCTGGCGGCGCACCCCGAGCACGTGGTCGTACGGCCCGTCCAGCAGCGTCTTGATCATGAGCGGCGCGGCCGAGGCGTCGTAGGTGTCGTCCCCGTCGATCATGAGGTAGACATCGGCCTCGATGTCGGCGAAGGCGCGGCGCACCACATTGCCCTTGCCCTTGACGTTCTCCCGGCGCACCACCGCGCCCGCTTCGCGCGCGCGCTCGGATGTCGCGTCGGTACTGAGGTTGTCGTAGACGTAGACGACGATCCCGGGCACGGCGGCCTGCAGGTCGGCGACGACCTTGGCGACCGAAGCCTCTTCGTTGTGGCACGGGACCACGGCGGCAATGCGCAGGTCGGAGGAGTCCACCCGGGTCAATCCTCGATCTCGGTGGGGTCGAACAGGGAACACGGGGAGGGTACAGGCCGGACGCGGCCGCCGCGTGCCCGGTGTACCGTCGGCGAGCGTGTCGTCCCGCGAGTCCGCCGAAACCGCTCCCGTACCGCTGAGCCGCCGCCTGCTGACCGCGCTGCGGCAGGGCGGCGCCTTCCTGGTGGTCGGGCTGATCGGCTTCGCGGTGGACGCCGGGACGTACAACCTGCTGGTGTTCTGGGGCGGCGAGGGCGTCCTGTACCACGCGCCGCTGCCCGCGAAGATCATCGCGATCGGGGTGGCGACGGTGGTCACCTACTTCGGCAACAAGTGGTGGACATTCGCGCACAAGCAGGGCGGGAGCGCGGCGCGGGAGTACCTGCTCTACGCGTTCTTCAATGTGATCGCGATCGGGCTGCAGCTCGGCTGCCTGGCCTTCTCCCGCTACGTGCTCGATCTCTCCTCGCCGCTCGCGGACAATATCTCGGGCACCCTGATCGGCCAGATCGTCGCGGTGCTCTTCCGCTACTGGGCCTACGACACCTTCGTCTTCACCGGTCCGAGGGCCGCGGTGGAGCACGAGATCGATGACGCGCTCGGCGACCGTGCTGGGCAAGCGCCCGGGTCGTCGCGTTGATATCCTCGGGCCCGCCGCGAAGGTATCCAGGGACGGTGGAGAACGCAGAGCCCGTCCCGTCGGCACGACACTGAATTTCGAGGACTTCATGGATCAGTCGGCTACGCAGGCCGTTACCGAAACGAACGACCGAGCTGTCGCCGAGGCGGCGCCCACCGCGCTGCGCTCCGATCACCGGGCTCCGGACCGCCTGGTGCTGCAGCGGGGAATCTTCACCGGGCCGTCGGCGAAGGTCAACGACGAGCTCTACGCCGTCGTCACCAAGGGCCGCGCTCAGCGCGACCGGCTCTCGCTGCACCTGGACAAGGGCGCGACGGTGCACACCAACACCTACTTCGGCCGGTTCGCGGCGGCCTACTGGCAGCGCTGGACCACCGTCACCGAGGTGCAGGTCACCCTGGTGCTCGACGTCGCGGCGGGCGCCAGGCTGCGGCTGGTGGCCTCGGACATCGCCGGGCACCGCAGGATCGTGGACTCCATCGAGGTCGCCGCGAGCGGCCCGGTCAGCCTCGGCACCACGCTGGACCAGTACGTCGACGGCGGCGCGCTCTGGGTCGAGGCGGACGCGGTCGGCGGCGCGCTCGGCATCACCGAGCTCACCTGGTCGGCCACCGCCCCCGAGCGGATGCGCCCGGTCGCCATCGCCATCTGCACCTTCAACCGCGCCGCCGACTGCGCCGAGACCGTCGCCGCGCTCGCCTCCGACCCGGCGGTGCTCGCCGCCATCGACGCGGTGTACGTGGTGGACCAGGGCACCGACCTGGTCGAGGAGCGCCCGCGGTTCCGCGAGGTGCTGCCGGTGCTCGGTGAGAAGCTGCGCTACATCCGCCAGCCCAACCTGGGCGGCGCGGGCGGCTTCACCCGCGGCCTCTACGAGGTCTCGGCGGTGAACGAGCACGCCGATGTCATCCTGATGGACGACGACATCCTCTGCGAGCCGGAGACGGTGCTGCGGCTCAACGCCTTCGCCAACCTCACGGTGGAGCCGACGCTGGTCGGCGCGCAGATGCTCTTCCTGCTCAACCCGGACTACCTGAACGTCGGGGCCGAGGAGGTGCACCTGGACCGGCTCATGCACGGGCAGAAGGTGGCCAAGGCGCTGCGCAACACCAGCATGCTGAAGAAGAACCAGGAGCGCCGGGTCGACGCCGGGTACAACGCCTGGTGGACCTGTTTGATCCCGGCCGAGGTGGTCGCGAAGATCGGGCTGCCGCTGCCGATCTTCTTCCAGTGGGACGACGTGGAGTACGGCGTGCGCGCGCGGGAGCACGGTTTCGTCACCGTGACCCTGCCGAACGCCGCCGTCTGGCACGCCGACTTCTACTGGAAGGACTACGACGACTGGGCGCGCTACTTCAGCACCCGCAACTCGCTCATCGTCGGCGCGCTGCACACCGACCTGGACGGCAAGAAGATCACCAAGCAGCTCTTCCGCAATATCGCCGAGCAGCTGGTCGCCATGCAGTACGGCCTGGTGCACACCACGCTGCAGGGCATCGAGGACTTCCTGCGCGGCCCGAAGATCCTGAACGACGGCGGCATCGAGGCGCTGGCCCAGGCCCGCGGCCAGCGCGCCGACTACCCCGAGACGATCAAGCACCCGGCCGCGACCCCGCCGGTGCCGTCCGCGCACATCGCCGTGCAGCGGGCCTCCGGCGAGCCGAGCCGGGCGCTGCTGGTGCTGATCAAGCGCGCGATCGGGCAGTGGACCGGGCGCACCCGCCCCGGCCTGGTCGGCATCACCCGCGAGGACGCCTACTGGTGGCACGTCTCGCTCTTCGACCACGTCGTGGTGACCGACGCCTCGCAGTCCGGCGTGCGAATCCGGCAGCGCGACAAGGCCCGTGCCCGCGCCCTGCTGATCCGCACGCTCAAGGTGCTGCGCCGGGTCCGCCGCGAGCTGCCCGCGCTGCAGGAGCAGTACCGGGCCGCCGCACCGGAGCTCACCAGCCGGCCGAACTGGGAAAGGCTCTACGGCATCCGGCGATGACTTTCGCGGGGGTGCTCCGTCTGATCCGGTAACCGCACCGGACTTCGAGGAGCACTCCATGCGCAAGATCACCGCGAGTTTCTTCATCTCCCTGGACGGCGTCGTCGAGGACCCGCAGGACTGGCACTTCCCCTACTTCGACGACGCCATGGGCGCCGCCGTCGGGAAGCAGCTGGAGACCGCCGACACGCTGCTGATCGGCCGGGTCACCTACGACAGCTTCGCGGGCGCCTGGCCGGAGCGGGAGGCCGAGGGCGGCGAGGACGCGGTCTTCGCCACGATCCTCGGCGACATGCGCAAGGTCGTCGTCTCGAACAGTGAGCTCGACTTCACCTGGCGCAACTCCGAGCAGCTCCGCGGCGACCTGACCGACGGGGCCCGCGCGCTCAAGGCCGAGCCGGGCGGCGATATCGCCATCAGCGGCTCGCCCTCGGTGGTGCGGCAGCTGCTCGACGCCGGGCTGGTGGACGAGCTGCACCTGCTGGTGCACCCCATCGCCGTGCGCAAGGGGGCGCGGCTGTTCGGCGACGAGGAGAGCACGCAGCCGCTGCGCCTGCTCTCCTCCACCGCCTTCGAATCCGGCGTGCTGCACCTGGTCTACGGCCCCGACACCGAAACCCGCGCGGGCGGGTACGACGAGGCCAAGGGCCACCTCTGACTCAGAGGAACAGGTCCGTGGTGAGCGGGCCGTCGCCCGGCACCACCCGGTACTTCTCCAGGTCGGTGATGCCGTGCGCCGCGAGCACCTCGTCGTCCAGGAAGAAGTTGCCGGTGGTTTCCTTGGCCGGCGAGGTGAGGACCAGGTAGGCGGCGTCGGCGTAGATGTCCGGGGTGCGCGAGGTGGCGACCATCTCCTCGCCGCCGAGCAGGTTGCGCACCGCGGCGGTGGCGATGGTGGTGCGCGGCCAGAGCGAGTTCACCGCGATGCCCGCACCCTTCAGCTCCTCGGCCAGGCCGAGCGTGGTGAGCGACATGCCGTACTTGGCGATGGTGTAGCCGAGCGAGCCGCCCGCCCACTTGGGGTCGAGGTTCAGCGGGGGCGAGAGCGTCAGGATGTGCGGGTTGCGGTCCGCCGCCGCGGACTCGCGCAGCGCGGGGATGCTCAGCTTCGAGAGCAGGAAGCTGCCGCGGCAGTTGATGTCCTGCATGAGGTCGTACTTCTTCATCGAGATCGTCTCGGTGGGCGAGAGGTCGATGGCGGAGGCGTTGTTGACCACGATGTCGATGCCGCCGAAGCGCTCGACGGTCTGCCGCACCGCCTCGGCGACCTGCTCGTCCTCGCGCACGTCGCCGACGAACGGAAGCACCGTGCCGCCCGCCTCTTCCAGCTCGGCGGCCGCCGTGTGGATGGTGCCGGGCAGCTTGGGGTGCGGCTTGTCGGTCTTCGCGATGAGGGTGATGTTCGCGCCGTCGGCGGCGGCGCGCTTCGCGATCTCCAGCCCGATGCCGCGGCTGCCGCCGGACATGATGACCGTCCTGTTCGCGAGGGGCTTGGAACCCTGATCCGGCATCGACTGCTCCTGTCGTGGGCGGGATGTTGCCGGGTCCAGGGTAGCGCGGTTATGCACTCAGTTGCATAGGGGGTGCCGGAAAAGGGCGCCCGCCGTCGGCGGACGCCCTGGTCACGGGCTCGAGCGTGCGCGGCTCCGACCGGAACGATCAGCGTCGGCATGCCGCGGCCCCCGGCCGGCCGGCCAGCCGCGGCGCGCGGGCCGCCCGGCCGCGGCACAGCATGCTGCGAGCGGCGCGGCTGGTGCGGAGCCCTACCTTCCGCTGCCGCGCTCCCGATACATCCGCCGCTGCTGCTTGTGCACGTCCCGCCAGGCCCGCTCCCGCTCGGCGGCGAGCCGCTTGTCGGTGCGCGCCGCCATGTAGGCGTTCTCCCGCTGCAGCTTCCGGTAGCTCGCCAGCCTGCGCTCGGTGAGCTCACCGGACTCCAGCGCGGCCCGCACCGCGCACCCCGGCTCGGTCTCGTGCCCGCAGTCGGTGAACCGGCAGCCGCGCGCCAGGTTCTCGACGTCGCTGAAGGTCTTCTCCAGCCCGTCGGCGGCATCGAAGAGCCCGATCCCGCGCAGCCCGGGGGTGTCGATCAGCGTGCCACCGTGCGGCAGCGGGCGCAGCTCCCGGTGCACCGTGGTGTGCCTGCCCTTGCCGTCGCTCGCGCGCACCGCCCCGGTCGCGAACGCCTCCGCGCCGAGCAGCGCGTTGGCGAGCGTGGACTTGCCCGCGCCGGACGGCCCGAGCAGCACGACGGTGCCGTCCAGGACGGCGGTGAGCACCTCCAGCCCGGCCCCGCTGGTCGCGCTCACCGCGAGCACCGTCGCGCCGGGCGCGACGGCGCGCACCGAGTCGAGCGGAACATCTTCCGCCGCATCGGCTTTGGTGAGCACGACGACGGGCTGGGCCCCGCCCTCCCAGGCCAGCGCGAGCAGCCGCTCGATCCGGCCGAGGTCGACGTCGCCGTCGGCGGGCACGCAGATGAGCACGGTGTCCACATTGGCCGCGAGCACCTGCCCCGCGGAGCGCCCGGACGCCGACGAGCGGCTGATCACCCCGCGCCGGGGCAGCAGCGCGGCCACCGCGAGCGGCAGCAGCCCGGTGGACGGTTCGAGCAGCACCCAGTCGCCGGTGCAGAGCCCGGAGACCTCGGAGCCTGCTCTGGGCAGGGTGGCCCTGGCGAGCCCGGAGGGCGTCGCGACATCGCATTCGCCGCGGTCGGTGCGGATCACCCGGGCGGGTATCGCGCCGTCCGGCACGGTGTACCCGGTGGAGTTCCAGCCGTAGGGAATCAACAGGTCGTACTCGACCATGAGGGGGAGTCCTTCGAGTGGGCGCCGAGCCCGACCCGGACTCAGCGAGGAATGAGTGAGGTGCGCGCGTGGCCGTACTCGGCCACGACGGCAAAGGCCGTGGTCACAGCGCACACCTCCATTCCTCGCTCGTTCGTTGCCGCCTACCCTGTCAGCCCGCGGCCGCGGGCGCAACCGAATTAATCCGGCTTGCCGAACTGCTCGTTCCGCCCGAGCGAGCGCAGCCGGAACCACTCCTTCAACCCCGCCGGGTCCCGCCGCGTCACCAGGAAGAACCAGGAGAACCGGATCCACTCCTGCGGCAGCAGCTTGCGCATGCCCGGCTGGGACATGAGGTAGCCGCGGTTGCGGTAGGTGAAGTACCGCTTCACCGGGTCGTCCGGGTACTGGGTGTGCATCCGCCCGCCCAGGATCGGCTTGAACTCCTCCGCACCGTTCGGGTGCAGGTACGCCGTCTGCAGGCAGGTGCCGAAGGGCAGCCCGGAGCGGACCAGCCTGCGGTGCACCTCCACCTCGTCGCCGCGCACGAAGAGCCGCAGGTCGGGCACGCCGATCAGGTCGACCGCCTGGGCCGAGATGAGCGCGCCGTTGAAGAGCGAGGCGATGCCGGGCAGGAAGTCCTCGTCGCCGAGCTCGGAGCGCAGCCGCCGCCAGACCACGCCGCGGCGCAGCGGGAAGGCGAGCCGGTCCGGGTCGTCGATATCGCAGACCACCGGCGAGACCTCGGCGAGGCCGTGCCTGTCCGCACACGTCAGCAGGGTGCTGAGCACCTCCGGCCCCTCCGGCCTACCGTCGTCGTCGGCCAGCCACACCCAGTCCGCGCCGAGCGTGAGCGCGTGCAGGATGCCGAGCGCGAAGCCGCCCGCGCCGCCCAGGTTGTGCCGCGACCCCAGGTAGGTCGCCTCGAGCGGCTGCTGCGCGACCAGCTCGGCGACTTCGTCCTCGTTGCCGTTGTCCACCACGATCAGGTGGTCCACCGGCCTGGACTGCGAGCCCACCGCCTTCAGCGACTCCGCCAGCAGTTCGCGCCGCTTGTGCGTGACCACGACCGCGATGATCCGCTTGTCCGGCCCCGTGCCCGGCGGCACGAACTCCTCGAACTCCTCGACGTCTCCCGGTGACGCACTCATGAGTGGTTGGGCTCCAGTTCCTTGCCGCCTTCGGCGTTCAGCTCACGCAGCACCTGCGCCACGTGATTCCCCGCCTCCGGACCCTCGTACGCCCGCACCACTTCCTCGATTCCCCCGTGCTGCCGGATTCGTCCGTGATCGATCCACAGCGCCGAATCGCACAGCTGCGCGAGGAATTCATTGGAATGGCTCGCGAACACCAGAATTCCGGAGCGCGACACCAATTCCTGCAGCCGCTTGCGCGCCTTCTTCATGAATTCCGCGTCGACCGCGCCGATGCCCTCGTCGAGCAGCAGGATCTCCGGGTCGATGGAGGTCACCACGCCCATCGCGAGCCGCACCCGCATACCGGTGGAGTAGGTGCGCAGCGGCATCGAGAGGTACTCGCCGAGCTCGGTGAATTCGGCGATCTCGTCGATCTTCGCCATCATCTGCTTGCGCGTCTGGCCGAGGAAGAGGCCGCGGATCACGATGTTCTCGAACCCGGAGATCTCCGGGTCCATGCCGACGCCGAGGTCGAAGACCGGGGCCACCCGCCCGCGGATCCGCGCGCTGCCCCTGGACGGCTCGTAGATCCCGGAGAGCAGCCGGAGCAGCGTGGACTTGCCCGCGCCGTTGTGCCCCACCAACCCGATCCGGTCGCCCTCGCGCAGCGAGAGCGTGATGTCGCGCAGCGCCTCGACCACGACGACGTCGGACTGGTTGCGCCCGATCGCGCCACCCGCCTTGCCGAGGAACGCCTTCTTCAGCGACCGCGACTTGGCGTCGAAGATCGGGAACTCGACCCATGCCTGATGGGTCTCGATACTCACACGGTCGGTCATCGGGCTCCTATACCCAGTACGGGACGCGCGAACGGTACTGCTTCATCGCCAGGACGGCCACGATCCAGCCGACCAGCGTGATCACCCCGACGATCACCCAGTGCCGGAGCGCCTGCGGCTCGCCGAGCAGCGGCGCGCGCACGATCTCCAGGTAGTGGAAGGTGGGCACCAGCTCGACCAGCCTGGCCCGGTCGCTGCCCGCCCCCATCTGGTTCTCCAGGGTGGAGGTGGTCCACATGACCGGGGTCAGCACGAAGAGCATGAGCGTGGTGCTGCCCAGGATCGGCGCGATGTCCCGGTAGCGGGTGCTGAAGATGCCGAAGAAGATCGACACCCACATGCAGTTCAGGAAGAGCAGCAGGATCGCCGGGATGGCGAGCAGGCTCGCCCAGTTCACGTCCTCCCACACCCCGAACGCCGCCAGCATGACCAGGTAGATCACCATATTGTGGGCGAAGAAGAGCAGCTGCCGCCAGACCATCCGGTAGATGTGCACGCTCAGCGCCGACGGCAGCTGTTTGATCAGCCCCTCGTTGGCGATGAAGACGTCGGCGCCCTCCAGGATGCTGGCGTTGATCACGTTCCAGACGATGAGCCCGACCGTCACGTACGGCAGGAACTCGCGCAGCGGCTGGTCCAGCAGCATCGAGTAGAGGATGCCCATCGCCGTCGCCTGCAGCCCGGTGGCGATGGTGATCCAGAACGGGCCGAGCACCGAGCGGCGGTACCGCTGCTTGATGTCCTGCCAGCCCAGCGAGAGCCAGAGCTCGCGCTGCGCGAAGCCGGTGGCGAAGTCGCCGAAGGCGCGCGCGAAGGTCTGGGAGTCGGACTTCATCGGCGGCGCGGACAGCAGGTCGTTCTCCGCGGGGGCGGCGGTCTCCTCCGCGGAGGTATCCACCGTCGGGGCGGTATTCTCCCGGTCCGAGTCGGGGCGAGCAGCAGCTGCGGGCACGGTGCCAGACACTACCCCGGCGGCCCCGTCCGCCGGGATGCCGCCGGGTGCATCGGCGCCCGTCGCCGCGAGGTGCTGATCGGTCTGTTTCTCAGAGATACTGGCCCGCACCCCCGGTGGCCTGGGTGTGCGGCCCGCCGCGCGGGTCGGCGACGGCGAGGCCGGGGGGCAGTGCGCCCTGGCGCATCTGCTCCAGCTGCGCCCGCGCCGCCATCTGCTGGGCGAAGAGCGCGGTCTGGATGCCGTGGAACAGCCCCTCCAGCCAGCCGACCAGCTGCGCCTGCGCGATCCGCAGCTCGGCGTCGGTGGGGACGTTGTCGTCGGTGAAGGGCAGCGTCAGCCGCTCCAGCTCGTCCCGCAGCTCGGGGGCGAGCCCCTGCTCCAGCTCGCGCACCGAGGACTTGTGGATCTCCTTGAGCCGATTGCGGCTGGCATCGTCCAGCGGGGCGGCGCGCACCTCCTCCAGCAACTGCTTGATCATGGTGCCGATCCGCATCACCTTGGCGGGCTGCTCGACCATGTCGGCGAGCGATTCGCCCGCCTCGTCCTGCTGCTCCTGATCGTCGGATTCCGCGGCGCCGGAAACCGGGCCCGGCGCCCCCGCCTCCACCGGAATGCTCAGCGGCCGGCCGTCCGGACCGATCACGACGACGGAATTCGGGGTCTCGTCCGATGGCGTCATGTTCTCCATCATGTCGTGTGCCCGGCGGCGTGACCACCTGACCTGTACCCACCTCCGGTTACGCCCCGGCGTTCTATCCTGTTCGGGTCGCCAGCAACGCCATTCCCGCGGAAAGTCGATTGTCATGCCGAGTCGATTGCCATGCTGATTCCCAGGTCGCCCTACTCCTCGGTACGGAAGCGGGGCAACGTGGTTACACAGCCTCGGTCGCTGCCCTTAGAGTGGCCGACATGACTTACGACGTCGCGAGGGTGCGGGGCCTCATTCCGTCCCTGGGCGACGGCTGGATTCACCTCGATCCGCAGATCGGCATGCTGGTGCCGGATTCGGTGTCGCGCGCGGTGTCGACCGGATTTCGTACGTCGTCCTTCTCCCATACCGGCAGGCATCCCGCGGCCGCGCGCAGCGCGGGGATTCTGGAGGCGGCCAAGGTCGCCGTGGCCGATCTGGTCGGCGGCGACCCGGCGGGCGTCGTGCTCGGCCCCGACCGCGCGGCGCTGCTCGCCTGGCTGGCCGAATCGCTCAGCTCCCGGCTCGGGCTCGGCACCGGCATCGTGCTCTCCCGGCTGGACGACGAGGCGAACGTCGCGCCCTGGCTGCGCATCGCCAACCGCTACGGCGCGCACGTGCGCTGGGCCGAGGTGGAGATCGAGACCTGTGAGATGCCCGCCTGGCAGTTCGAGGAGCTGATCGGCCCGACCGCGCGGCTGGTCGCGCTCACCGCCGCCTCGCCGATCGTCGGCTCGGCGCCGTCGGTGCGGGTCGCCGCGGACCGGGTGCACGAGGTGGGCGGGTTGCTGGTGGCGGATGCCTTCGGCGCCGCGCCCTACGCGCTGCTCGATATCGACGAGCTGAACGCCGACGTGATCGCGCTGAGCGCGCCGTCGTGGGGCGGCCCGCAGGTCGGCGCGCTGGTCTTCCGCGACCCGGCGTTCCTGGACCGGATCCCCTCCATGTCGCTCAACCCCTACGCCAAGGGCTCCGAGCGGCTCGAGGTCGGCGGCCACCAGTACGCGCTGCTCTCCGGGCTGACCACCTCCATCGACTTCCTCGCCGGGCTGGACGAGCGCGCCCGCGGCACCCGCAGGGAGCGGCTGGAGATCTCGATCACCTCGCTGCAGGACTACCACGACCAGCTCTTCGAGCACCTGATGGAGGTGCTGGACCGGATCACCGGGCTCACCGTCATCGGCCGCGCCTCCACCCGCATCCCGACCGTGAGCTTCACCGTCGCCGGGATGCAGGCGGAGAAGGTGGCGGCCAAGCTGGCCGACGCCAGGATCGGCACGGTCAGCGGCATCCACGGCGGCAGCAGGCTGCTGGACGCGCTCGGCGTGAACGACGAGGGCGGCGCGGTGACCGTCGGCCTCGCCCCGTACACCACGCGGTGGGAGATCGACCAGCTCGGCCGGGCGCTCTCCGCCCTGGAGTGAGCTAGCGCAGCGTGAGCAGCACCTTGCCGACGGTCTCCGCGCCGTCGAGCAGCCGGTGCGCCTCGGCCGGGTCGGCGACCTCGGCGTGGATCACCGGGACGATGGCGCCCGCCGCCACCAGCGGCCAGACCCGCTCCCGCACGCCCGCGATCACCTCGGCCTTGCTGTTCGGGCCGGTGGCGGGCCTGCCGCGCAGGTTGGTGGCGTGGATCGTGCCCCACTTGCGCAGCAGCGCACCGAGATTCAGCTCGGCCCGCACCCCGCCCTGCATGCCGATCACCACGAGGTGGCCGTGCGGGGCGAGCGCCTCGATATTGCGGGGCAGGTAGGCGGCGCCCATATTGTCCAGGATGACGTCGGCGCCGCCGTGCTCGCGGAGCACCTCGACGAAGTCTTGGTTCTTGTAGTCGATCGCGATATCGGCGCCGAGCTCGGTGCAGCGCGCGAGCTTCCCGGCCGAGCCCGCGGTGACCGCGATCCGCGCGCCGAGCTGCTTGGCCAGCTGGATGGCGTGCGTGCCGATCCCGCTGCCGCCGCCGTGCACGAGCAGCAGCTGACCCGCGCGCAGCCCCGCGGTGGTCACCAGGTTGGAGTACACCGTCGCCGCGACCTCGGGCAGCCCGGCCGCGGCGGCCAGATCCAACCCCTCCGGCACCGGGAGCAGCTGGCCCGCGGGCACCGCGACCCGCTCCGCGTAGCCGCCGCCGGAGAGCAGCGCGCAGACCCGGTCGCCGACCTGCCAGCCCGTGGTGTTCGCCCCGAGTTCGGCGATCACCCCCGAGCACTCCAGCCCCAGCGTCGCGCTCGCCCCCGGCGGCGGCGGGTAGTTGCCCTGACGTTGCAGCAGGTCGGCCCGGTTCACGCCGGCGGCGGCCACCTCGATCAGCACCTCACCGCTCGCCGGGGTGACATCGGGGGCCTCGCCCCAGGTCAGTACCTCGGGGCCACCGGTTCCGTTCATCTGCACAGCGCGCACGGTTCCATCCTGCCCGCACGGCACCGGGGTACGCGACCCGTCCCGGCGTTCGCGGCGCGTTCGCGCGGGGGGCTGCGCGAACCCTGCCGACGGACTAGCGTTCCCGGCGTGAGCAGCTTCGTCGACTTCCAGAACGAGATCTACCTGGGCGGACTGGGCGGGTTGCGCCCCGACCTGCCGATGACGGCGGCGGGGCTGGCGGAGCGGGCACGGCGCGAGCTGCCGCCGGAGGCCTACGCGTACGTGGCGGGCAGCGCCTCCGCCGAGCGCACCGCCGCCGCCAACGAATCCGCCTTCGACCACTACCGGATCCTGCCGAGGATGCTGCGCGGCACCACCGCCCCCGGCGCCCGCGACCTCTCCGTCGAGGTGCTCGGCACCCGGCTGGCCGCCCCGGTGCTCACCGCCCCCGTCGGCGTGCTGGAGCTGCTGCACGAGCGCGGCGAGGTGCTGGTCGCCGAGGCCACGAAGGAGCTCGGGCTCGGCATGGTGCTCTCCACCGCCTCCTCCTGCACCTTCGAGGAGGTCGGCGCCGCCGCGGGCGACTGGTGGTACCAGCTGTACTGGCCCGCCGACGACGAACTCGCCCGCTCCTTCGTCACCCGCGCCGAGGCCGCGGGCGCCAAGGCGATCATCGTCACCGCCGACACCCCCGCGCTCGGCTGGCGCCCCCGCGACCTCGAGCAGGCCCACCTGCCCTTCCTGCTCGGCAAGGGCATCGCCAACTACCTCGCCGACCCGGTCTTCCGCGCCAAGCTCGCCGCCCCGCCCGAGGAGAGCGAGGACGCCATGCGGATGGCCATCCTCACCTGGGTCGGGCTCTTCGGCAACCACGCCCTGCGCCCCGCCGACTTGGCCAAGCTGCGCGAATGGACCGACCTCCCGATCGCCGTCAAGGGGCTGCTGCACCCCGACGACGCCCGCCAGGTGGTCGACGCGGGCGCCGACGCGGTCATCGTCAGCAACCACGGCGGCCGCCAGGTGGACGGCGCCATCGCCGCGCTCGACGCGCTCCCCGCCGTCGTCGCCTCCATCGGCGACCGCGCCGACGTCCTCTTCGACTCCGGCATCCGCACCGGCTCCGACGCCCTCATCGCCCTCGCGCTCGGCGCCAAGGCCGTCCTCTACGGCCGCCCCTGGGCCTACGGCCTCGGCCTGGCGGGCCGCGACGGCGTCCGCCACGCGCTGCGCGTCCTCCTGGCCGACTTCGACTCCGCCCTCGGCCTTTCCGGCGCCGCCACCGTCACCGGCCTCGACCGCTCCCTCCTCTCCATCCTCCGCTGAGCGGGCCGTCCGTTACCATCGACAGCACTGGAGACGTGGCAGAGCGGCCGAATGCACTCGCCTTGAAAGCGAGCGTCGCGAGAGCGACCGGGGGTTCAAATCCCTCCGTCTCCGCCAGAGTAGTCCGTAGCATTCTGTACACCGTGTAGCAGTTCGCGTAACGTAGGCGTATGCGGACGATCCAGCAGCGCGACCTCCGTAACGACAGTGGCAAGGTCCTTGCCGCCGTCGAAGCCGGTGAGAGCTTCACCATCACCCGTAACGGTAAACCTGTCGCCGAACTCAAGCCCCTGACACGGCGAACCTTCGTGCCCGTTGCTGAACTCGCCCGCACCAGCGCCCACCTGCCGCGCATCCCTTACGACGAGTGGCGTGCCGACATGGACGCGATGATCGACCAGGAGATCACAGGCGGTGAGTGAACCCACCATCCCGCGGCACGTGCTGCTCGACACGTCGGTTCTCATCGATTACTCCGAAGCGCGATCAGCGCTGCCCGAGGAGGCGGAAGCCGCCATCAGTGCGGTAAGTCTTGCCGAACTCGCTGCCGGCCTGCACTCCACCAAAGATCCAACGAAGCAGGCCCAACGGCAGCTCCAGTTCCAGTGGGTCGCGAGATCGTTCAATCCGCTCCCGTTCGACGGTGAGACAGCGAACGTGTACGGATCGTTGGCATTTCTCCTCGAGCAGATCGGTCGCAAACCGCGGGGACGAGTGGCTGACCTCCAGATAGCAGCCACGGCAGTCCAATTCAGCTTGCCGCTCTACACCCGCAACCCAGACGACTTCAAGGGGCTCGGGCCGCTGCTGAACGTCGTCGCGGTGTAGCCGGTCGCCTCAGCGGGTGCTCCGCACCACGAAATTGGGGCGGAGCTCTGGCTCGGGGTCGTCGAAGTAGCGGTGGAACGTCGGGACCAGCCCGGAGGAGAGTGGCGGGTTGATCCAGGACCAGTCGGTGGGGCAGCGGCGACCGGCGGCCGCCTCCTTCTCGACGTGCTCGCAGAACTGCTTCGCCACCGTGTGGTGGTCGACCATCGCCACCCGCTCGGCCCGGAAGCTGTGCAGCACCGCGCGGTTGAGCTCGATGAGGGCGCGGTCGCGCCAGAGCGTGCGGGGGTGCGAGGTGTCGAGGCCGAGGTGGGCGGCGACGGTGGGGAGCAGGTCGTAGCGGTCGGGGTCGGCGAGGTTGCGGGCGCCGATCTCGTACCCGACGTACCAGCCGTTGAAGGGGGCGAAGGGGTAGGTGATGCCGCCGATCTCCAGGTCCATGTTGGAGACGGCGGGCAGCGCGTGCCACTTGAGGTCGAGCTCGGCGAACCAGGGGTGGTCGGGGTGTTCGATGCGCACCTCGCGGACCAGGTCGGCGGGGATGTCGAAGTAGGTGGGCGGCTCGTCGGGGGTGCTGATGATGAGCGGGAGCACGTCGAAGCGGGTGCCCGCGCCCTGCCAGCCCAGTTTCTCGGCCAGGTCGGTGATCTCGACGCTCGCCGGGTCGCCGGTGACGGTGCCGTCCTGGTTGCGGTAGCCGGCGTACCGGATGAGCTGGGAGTTCAGCACGCGGAACTCGCTGCCGTCCGGGTCGCGCGGCGGGCCGACGGTGATGGTGGACTGGATCGCGCCGTTGTTGGTCGCCTCGCGCAGGTGTCGGAAGCACGCGTCGGCCAGTTCGCGGGCGGTGCGCGCGTGCCTGGCGTCGATGAGTTTCAGTGTGCGCCAGTGTTTTCGGCCGACGCAGCGGGCGTGGTTGCGCCAGGCGAGCCGGGCGCCGATCAGCACCTCCTCCCTGGTCTGCGTGTAACTGCCGTTGAAGCGCAGCTCGAGGGCGGCGCCGACGCCGCGCTCGGAGGTGAGGTGCGCCAGTTCGGGCAGGCGGAAGAAGTCGAGGCACTCGCGCAACCGGCGCGGCAGGTCGGAGACGACCGGCGATTCGGGCGGCGACAGGGGTAACGCTGAACTCACAGTTGTCTCCGACGGTCGGAACTGACTGAGATCGAGCACACGAAGCCCCCACCATAAGCGGGGTCGGGCGGGATCGCGGGATAGTACCGGTCTGGACGTACCCCTAACGATGTCGACACGCTATGAGTGACCGGTCGGTTCCGCGGGCTCTGGCAGGATGGCCGTTATGCGTGGTTCTGCTCTGCGGCGAGGTTGCGCCTGCGCCCTCGTCACCCTGGCGCTCACCTCCGGCGTGGCCGTCGCCGGTGCCGCGCCCGACTCCGGCTCCGCCGCAACGCCCGCGCCCGCCCCTGCCGAGCGGTCCACCACCGCGCCCCCGACCACCCCGGCCATCCGCCGGATCGAGCCGGTGGACGACCGCAGGGTCCGCGTCTTCGTCGACTCGCCCGCCATGCAGCGCGAGGTCGAGGTGCTCGTGCTGCTCCCGCGCGACCGCTCGCAGCCCCGACCGACCGTCTACATGCTGGACGGCCGCAGCGCCGAGCCGGACACCAACAACTGGCTGGAGAAGGGCCGCGCCGCGGAGTTCTACGCGGACAAGCCGGTGAACGTGGTCTTCACCGTCGGCGGCCCGTCCAGCTTCTACACCGACTGGCAGCAGCCGGACCCGGTCCTCGGGCTGAACCGCTGGGAGACCTTCCTCACCGAGGAGCTGCCGCCGGTGATCGACGCGCGGTTCGAGGGCAACGGCCGCAACGCCGTCTCCGGCGTATCCATGGGCGCCGAGGCGGCCATGATGCTGGCGGTCCGGCGCCCCGAGCTGTACCGCGCCGTTGCCGGGTACAGCGGCTGCTTCAGCATGGGCACCGACCTCGGGCAGGCCGAGGCGCGGGCGGTGATCGCGACCTACGGCGGCGACCCGGACAACATGTTCGGCCCGTCCGACCACCCGGACTGGCTGGCGCACGACGTGGTGCTGCACGCGGAGGCGCTGCGCGGCAAGGCGATCTACCTCTCCGCGGGCAGCGGCATCCCCGGGGTGTACGACGGCCCGGACAACCCGGACTACCCCGGCAATATCGGCCTCGGTGGCCCGCTGGAGGCCGGGACGAGCAACTGCACCCGCAGGCTCACCGGCAGGCTGCAGCAGCTCGGCATCGGCGTGACCACGCATTTCCGCGCCACCGGGACCCACTCCTGGCCGTACTGGGCCGACGAGCTCGAGGTCTCCTGGCCGACCGTCGCGGCCGGGCTCGGGCTCTAGCCCGCGAAGCGGGCGCGCACCGCGGGATCGGTGGCGAAGCGCAGGAACTGGTCGTTCTCGTGCGGGTCGCCGGTGGTCACCCGGACCCCGTCGGTGCCGTACGGCCGCACCAGCACCCCGGCCGCGGCCGCGGCCTCGGCGAAGGCGACATTGCGCTCGCCCAGCGCCAGCCAGACGAAGTTCGCCTCGCTCGGCGGCACCGGGTATCCGGCCTCGACCAGGGCGGCGCGCACCCGGTCGCGCTCGGCGATCAGCGCACCGGTGCGGTCGAGCAGCTCGGGGCGGGCCTCCAGCGAGGCGATCGCCGCCGCCTGCGCCACCCGGTTCACGCTGAACGGGATGTGCACCTTCATCAGCGCGGTGATCACCTCGGGGTCGCCGACGGCGTAGCCGACGCGCAGCCCGGCCAGCCCGTACGCCTTCGAGAAGGTGCGCAGCACCACGACGTTCGGCCGGTCGCGGGCGATCTCGACGCCGTCCGGATGGTCGTCCTCGGTGAGCCGCAGGTACTCGAAGTACGCCTCGTCCAGGACCACAAGCACGTGGGCGGGCACCGCGTCCAGGAAGCGCTCCAGCGCGGCCCTGCCGTGCGCGGTGCCGGTGGGGTTGTTCGGGTTGCAGACGAAGACCAACCGGGTGCGCTCGGTGACCGCCGCCAGCATGGCGTCCAGGTCGTGGGTGAGCTCGGGGGTGAGCGGCACCGGCACCGCGGTCGCGTTGCCGACCTGGGTGACGATCGGGTACGCCTCGAACGAGCGCCAGGCGAAGACCACCTCGTCAGCGGGGGAGCCGCAGGTGATCTGCACCAGCTCCTGGCAGAGCGCCACGCTGCCGCAGCCCGCCGCCACCCGCTCCACCGGAACCCCGAGGAACTCGGCCAGCGCGGCGCGCAGCTCACTCGCGTGGTTGTCCGGGTAGCGGTTCGCCAGCTCGGCCGCCTCGGCGATCGCCTTCGCCGCGGCGGGCAGCGGACCGAGCGTGGTCTCGTTGCTGGCCAGCTTGGTCGCGCCCGGGTGGTCCCGGCCGGGGACGTACGCGGGGATGGTGGCGAGGTCGGGGCGGATGTGCGCGGTCACCCTCCCAGCCTAGGCCGCGCCCGCGGCGGTCCCGCGCCCGCGGCCGAATCGCCCGGCAACCGGAAAAATCGGGCGCGCCGGGCCTCCGGCGTGCAAATTCTCCCGGATACCGACGGGTACGCCTACGCTGGATTCATGCCGGGCACCTATGACGACATCGCCCCGCTGCGCCGTGGCGACCAGGCGGATGGCGACCAGACGACGGCGGGCGGGAGCCCCGCGGCAGCCGAACGGGTGCCCATCACCGTGCTCGAACCCGAGGGCGACGCCAGGGGCGGCATCGTGCTGCTGCACGAATCCCGCGAGCGCGGCGCCGGGCTGCGCGGCCTCATGACCGCGCTCGCCGCGGAGGGCTGGACCGTCGTCGTCCCCGACCTGTTCCACCGGGTCACCGGCGAACCCGAGCACGAGGTCTTCGGCGAGGAGCTCTTCGCGGACTTCGACGCCTGCTTCGACTGGCTCACCGCGCACGGCGTCTTCCCGGACTGCGTCGGCGTGCTCGGCTTCGACACCGCGGGCACCGCCGCCTTCCTGGTCGCCACCAACCGCCCGATCGGCGCCGCGGTGAGCGTCGGCGCGAGCGGCCTCACCGCGCCACTCGCCCCCGAGGCGGAGGCGCTCGTGCGCGCCGCCCCCCGCCTCCAGGCCCCCTGGCTCGGGCTCTTCGGCGCCGACGACCCGGCCGACGAGGTCGAGCAGCTGCGCGACGCGGGCGCCGCCGCCGCCGTCGCCACCCTGGTGGTCACCTACCCCGGCGCCCAGCACCGCGCCGACCGCCCCGCCGAGGACGAGGACGACGAGACCGCCCGCGTCGACGCCCAGACCAGAATCTTCGACTGGTTCGACAGTAATCTGCGCTGACCAGCCGTTTTGGTGCCCGTAGGTAGCCTGCTGTAATCTTTCTGCTCGGTGGTCCGAAAGGGCCGGTGCCCTCGAAGAGAAGGCTCCAGGAGGCGTGCCAGAGCGGCCGAATGGGACTCACTGCTAATGAGTTGTCCCTTCACGGGGACCGGAGGTTCAAATCCTCTCGCCTCCGCCAAGCCCGGGTAACCGGGTGTACAACTGAACAGGCTATGCGCCCGTAGCTCAATGGATAGAGCACTTGACTACGGATCAAGAGGTTAGGGGTTCGAGTCCCTTCGGGCGCACCGAAGTTCACCCCGCTACCGGCGAAAGCCGGTAGCGGGGTGAACTGCTTCATGAGGGTCTGGCGGGCACCCACGCCCTCGCTCACATGGAGAAGAAGCCCGCTACCCCATACCCGGGTGCCTTGGCAGCGGCCACGGCCAACTCGATGGCCATCTCAACCCCGTCGAGCGCGGCATCGTCACTCGTCGCGCCAGTCGATCCCCAGGGGCGCCTGACACGCCTGGTGCACCGATAGCGCTTCGAAGACGAGGGTGCCTGCACTGAGGGTGTGCTCTTCGATATCGGCTACGCCGGATTTGCCGGTGATCGGGAGCCGCACGGCTCGGGCCACGTCCGCGTCGCGCGCAAGCTCGTGCGCGCACTCGCTCTCGACCAGCCGGAGTACCTCGTCGTTCCCGGACCCGAGTACGCCGCGCGCGTAGTCGAGGTCGACGACGTAGCAGTTCACACCGAAACCCATGCGGCGGGATCGTACGGTCTCACCACGACAGCTGTCCCCGTCGGCAGCACACGGCCATCGGGGCTGAGCACGCCGCCGCCCCCGGGAGCGGACTCCCGGGGGCGGCGAAAAGTGGTGTGCAAACGCGAATTACAGATCTTCCAGCCGGATCAGCCCGTCCTGCAGGGCGCGGGCGAGGAGCGCGGCCTTGGTCTGGGCGGGGCGGCCGATGGCCTGGTACTTGTCCCGGATCCGGTTCAGGTGGGTGTTCACCGTGCCCATGGTGATGAAGAGCTCCTTGCAGGTCGCGGTCTTGGAGTCGTTGGCGAACCAGTGCAGCATCACCTCGACCTCGCGCGGGCTCAGCTTGGGCTTGGGCCGCTGCGCCAGCACGGCGGTGCCGGGGTGACGGCCGAAGTCGATCGTGGACAGAGCGCCCAGCGGCGCGGAGGCTGCAGTCATGACGTTTTTCCTTCTGGAGTGCTCATCGGAAAGATTGTCGACCCCCGACATTCCGACGTTACCCAGTATCGCAGGGTGAAAGTGTCGGGGCGAGATACCAGAACTGGTACCACCGTTAGTGGTCTGAATGAAACCTGTTCCGACACCTCGGTGCAATTCGACCGTAATCCTTGGTGCCACTTTCAAGTATCGGTAAAAGGCCAGGTAGAAATGTTACAACCGACCCGTCGGTATGAATATAGCGATCCCGGAGTGAACGACCGGGAATTGTCGAGCTGCGCCGCCTGCGCGTTTCGGGGATCGATCGGGGCGGGTTCCGCATGCGCTTCCGGATTCACTTGCCGGGAATTGCTGCGGCGATTATGGGGACAACCATATGTCCGTTCGGCCAGTTCGTACGCCGTGTCCGCGCGCGACACGCTGAGCGTGTCGCGAAGGCGCGCGGAAAGGGTGCGGAGCCGCCCGCGCTCGGTCACAATGGCCGCTCGGGGAGGAGGGGTTCACAATGCTGCGAATCGGCGTGGTGGAGGACCACGAGAGCCAGATCATCGGCCTCAAGGCGATTCTGGCCGAGACCGACGACCTGCGGCTGGTCGCGGAGGGCGCGACGGTCGCCGAATTGCTCGCGGACGCGGGCGAACTCGACCTGGTCGTGCTCGACCTGCGGCTCGGCGACGGCTCGATGCCGGAGGACAATGTGGCGCGGCTGCGCGCGGCGGGCGTCGAGTGCCTGGTGGTGAGCGCGGCGGAGGAGCCGTACCTGGTGCAGTCGGCGGCGCGCGCGGGTGTGCTCGGCGTGCTGCGGAAGTCGGCGAAGGCCGACGAGTTGGTGGCGGCGGTCCGCTGCGCCGCGCGCGGCGAGCAGTGGACCACCATGGACTGGGCTGCCGCCATCGACCTGGACGACGAGTTCGTCGCGGTGAAGCTGAGCCCGCGCGAGCGGGAGGTGCTGCGGCTCTACGCCGTCGGCGAGTCGGCGCAGCGGGTGGCGAGCGCGATGGGGCTCGCGCTGAACACGGTGAACAAGTACGTGCAGAACATCCGGTTGCAATACGCCGAGGCGGGGTTGGACGCCAACACCAAGGTCGAGCTGTACCAGCGGGCGCTGGAGGAGGGGCTCGTGCCCTACCCGCGCCGGTTCTGGGGGCGCCGCCGATGAGCGCGGCGCTGCTCACCGAGACCGACTCCGCCGCCGAGCGGGTACTGCGCATCTTCGCCCGCTTCGTGGCCGCCGGGTACGTCTTCTACCTGGGGTTGCTGCTTCCGAACATCGTGCGCGGCACGCAGGTCACCGCCTGGTGGTGGACGCCGATCGCGCTGGTCGCGGTGTACGGCACCGGGTTCGCGCTCGGCATCGCGAGCTTCGGCGGGTCCGAGCGGCGGCTGCGGCAGCTGGCGAGCGCGGCCGCGGCGGGGTACCTGGTCGCGGTGCTGCTGTGGTGGCCCGCCTGGAACGGGGGGCAGCTGGCCGAGCTGCGCGGGATGTGGTTCTCGCAGTTCAACGGCCTGGCCAGCCTCGCGGCGGCGGCCGCGTGGCGGCCGCGGTGGGCGGTGGCGCACCTGGTGGTCGCGGCGGCGGTGGTGCAGACGATCAATTACTACGCGCGGGCGGGCGCGAGCGACCTGCTGCCGGAGATCGCGTGGAGCATCGGGTTCTGCCTGCTCCCGGTCTCGGCGGGGATCATGGCGGTGCGCACCGGGCGCATCCTGGACGAGACGCGGGCCGAGACCTACGCCGCCGCGGCGGGCGCCGCCGCTGCGAAGGCGCGCACGGTGGAGCGGGCCCGGTTCGACGCGCTCACCCACGACGGCGTCATGTCGACGCTGCTCTCCGCCGCGCGGCAGCCGATGAACCGGCTGCTCAGCACCCAGGCCGCGGGCACCATGGCCAAGCTGGACACCTTCCGCTCCGGCGGCGACCCGGCCACCGAATTCGACGTGAGCGAGCTGGTCTCGCACCTGCGGGTGGCGGTGAACGAGGTGAACGACCGGGTCGGGGTGGAGTCGGTGGTCGCGGACGACGCGGCCGCCGCCCGCTTCCCGGCGAACGCGGCGCGCGCCGTGGCCACCGCCATGGCCGAGGCGCTGCGCAACAGCTACCGGCACGCCGGGCCGGAGGCCGAGCGCTGGGTGGTGCTGCACATCGCCGCGGACGGCTTCCGCGCCACGGTCGGCGACACCGGGCGCGGCTTCGATCCGGCCACGGTGCCCGCCAACCGGCTCGGTATCGCGGTGAGCATCGTGCGGCAGCTGAACGAGCTGCCCGGCGGCACCGCCGCGATCGACACCGCGCCCGGCGCGGGCACCAGGGTGCGGCTGTCCTGGAGCCGGGACGCATGAGCGAGCGCGACACCAAGGACATCCGCGACCTGCTCGGCATGCACACCGTCGGCGCGCGGGTGATGGTCGGCGCGTACGTGTTGCTCATCTCCGTGGTCACCGTCGCGACCTGGCCCGGCATGCCCGCGGTCTGGCCAACGGTGCTCAGCCTGGTCGTGCTCGCCGCCGCCACCGTCGCGCTGATCGCGGTGCCCGGCGATCCGCTGCCGCCGGTGGCGACGGCGGCCATGACGCTGGCCGGGCCGGTCGCCTGCGCGATCACGCTCGTCGTCGTCCCGGTGCCGATGGTGACGCCGCTGCAGGCATGGACGCACGGCGGGGCGACCACGGTCTACTGCTTCCTGTGCGTGCGCGGCCGGGCCGGGTTCGCCTGGCTCGGCATCCTCGGCGTCGCGCTGGTCTACATGGCCTGGACGGCGCTGACCGGGCAGGGCGCGGTCGCCGGGTTCGGGCTGGTGGCGATCGAGATCGGGCCGCTCGGCATGGCGACCGTGCTCTCCTACACGCTGCGGCCGAACGCCCAGCTCACCTTCGAGCTGCGCGATGCCGCGCGGGACCGGTACGCGGAGGAGTCGGCGGCCGCGGCCACGCTGCAGGAGCGCGATCACCAGGTGACCAGGCTCGACCGGCTGACCAGGCCGCTGCTCAGCAGGATCGCCTCCGGCGCTCCGCTCACCAAGCCGGAGCGGGTGGAGTGCGAGCTGCTCGAGGCGTACCTGCGGGACAGCCTGCGCGCGCCGGGGCTCAGCGACGAGCACACCAGCGCGCGGGTGCGGGCGGCGCGCAGCCGGGGGGTCGAGGTGGTGCTCATCGATGATCGCGGGATGGCGGATTCCGCGCCCGAGGTGCGCGATCGGGTGCGCGCGGCGGTGGTGGCGGCGCTGGACGACACCGCGGACGGGTCGGTGCGCATCCGGATCCTGCCGCCGGGGCGGCCGACGCTCGCCTCGATCCTGGTGCGGGCCGGGGCGGAGGTGGCGCGCACGGAGTACGACCACGCGGGGTTGCCCGCGGGGTGAGCGACTGGTCAGCGCCAGGCTGGTAGCTCGGGGAGGTCGCCGGTGAGGCCGGTGGCGCCGCGGCCGATGAGCCAGGCGAGCAGGGCGGCGGCGGGGCCGGTGATGACGGTCCCCGGGTCGCCCGCGCCGACGGTGGCGCCGAAACCGGTGTCGTCCGCGCGGACTTCGAAGGCGAGGTGCTTGCCCGCGCTCAGGCCGTGTGCCGCCACCACCTCCGGCAGCAGCCGGGCGACGAACTCGGCGGGCCAGTCGGCGGCGGTGTAGCCGGCCGCCAGGTCGACGTGGTGGATCTCGACCTCCTGCAGCCGCATCCAGCCGATGGCGGCGGCGGGGAACTCCCGCCCCTGCCGGTTGCGCACCACGGCGGTCGCCGCCTCCGCGGGCAGCGCGGCGGCGACCTCGGCCCAGCGCGCGGCGGCGGCTTCGTTGTCGGCGTACTGCTCGGCGAGCGGGCGGCCCGCGCCCGCGGCGATCTCGGCGTCCCGAGTGGTCGGCGTCGGGTACTGCGGGGTCTCGACGCCGGTGCGGGCCCAGGTCAGCAGGTTCACCAGGCTGTCGGCATTGCGGGCGACGTGGGCGAGCAGGTGGCCGCGGGTCCAGCCGGGGAGCAGCGACGGCGCGGTGAGCTCGGCGTCGGTGACGTCGCGCGCGGTGTCGAGGAAGCGCCGGGTGGCGGCGTCGACGGCGGCCAGATCGGGTACCGGCGGTGGTGCTGCGGTCACCCCGTCGACACTACCGCCGTGCCCTGGCGACTTCGAGCGCCAGCGCGAGCAGCCACAGCGCCATGGCGGTCACCTGGACGCGCTGCGCGATGCCGAGCGCGTAGTCACCGGAGAGGTTGTCCGCCACCAGCATCCACACCGTCGCCACCGCGCCGACCGCCAGCGCCGCCGCGCCGAACTCGCGCAGCGCGGGCCCGTAGCGGTACCGGAAGGCGGCGAGGGTGAAGGCGAACGCGGCCACGGCGATCCCGGTGACGGCGAGCGTGCTGGTCAGCGCGTGCGGCTGGTGCAGCTGCGGGAAGAGGCCGCTGTTCGCGCAGTCGGCGCAGTCGCGCAGCGGCACCTGCGCGTCGGCCACCGTCGCCGCGCCGAAGCAGAGCAGCGCGACCCAGCCGGTCACCGTGAGCGGCCTGCGCGGGAAGCGGGCCAGCGCCACGGCCGCGGCCAGCGCGGCGAGCGCGCCCGCCACGGTGTCGGCGGTCGAGAAGACCTCGCGGTAGGGCTTGCCCTCGGCGTCGAGTTCGCTGAGGAAGCTGTGCACCGGGTCGGCGTGCAGCGGCAGCGCGAACTGCAGCACCCAGGCCGAGTAGCTCACTCCGGCGACGGCGAGGGCAAGGGCGACGAACCAGGTGGCGGGGCCGCGCGCCGAAGTGAGCATGGCTCGATTGTGGCGTGTGCGGCGGCCGGACCCGCGCACACCGATTTCGGAGGGTGCACACAGGCTGGTGTCAGGTTCGGCGCGCAGGCTGGAGCGCGAATCGAGGAGGTGAAGCGATGATCGCAATCGCGACCGCGGTGGCGGGCTGCGCGGTGATGGCGGCCATGGCGGTGTCCGGGCACCTGGCGGCGCGGGCCCCGCTCGGGCTGGTGGCCGTCCGCAGGCGCTGAGCTACCGCAGCGCGGTCTGGACGCGGTCCGCGGCGGCCGCGGCGTCCTCGTGCTCCCATACGCGGATGACCTGCCACCCCGCCGCGGTGAGCTCGGCGTCGGTGGCGCGGTCGCGGGCGACATTGCCCGCGAGTTTGGCCGCCCACCACTCGGCATTGTTCTTGGGCGCGGTGGCGTGCTGCGGGCAGCGGTGCCAGAAGCAGCCGTCCACGTAGACGGCGACCCGGCGGCGCGGGAAGACCAGGTCGGCGCGGCGGCGCTGGCCGCGCAGCGGGGCCCGGTCGACGAAGTAGCGCAGGCCGCGGCGGTGCAGTTCGCGGCGCAGCGCCAGCTCCGGTTTGGTGTTCGCGCGGCGCTGCCTGGCCATGCGCGCGCTGGTCGCGGCGTCGGTGCCGGGCCGGGTCATGCCGCACCCATCCGGTCCAGGTGCGTCTCGACGTCGTCGAGGAAGCCGGGCGGGAAGCGCAGCGAGCCCATGCCCGCGCGGCGCAGGAAGCCCGCGGTGGCGCGGGCGGAGAGCAGCCGGGAGCCGGTCAGGAAGTCGGCGAGCCCCTCGTACGGCTCGTGCACCGGCCAGGTGGAGACGGGGGAGCGGTAGGCGCGGCCCGCCCTGCCCCACGCGGCGCTCGGCCACGGCTGGCCCGGTGCCAGCTCGGGGCCGTCGGGGAACGGGTCGGCGGCGCTGTCGAGGCGGCTGCCGACCCACTCGGCCATGCGCACGCTCACCGCATTGCCGACCAGCTTCCAGCGGTGGCCGTGGCGGAAGCCGGGGACGGTCAGGGCGGGCTCGGTCCAGCCCGCGGTGAAGCCCTGCAGCCGCTCGCCGTCCTCGATGCCGGGCGTGACGAGCTCGCCCGCGGGCAGCCGGACCGCGGGCGGGCTGGCGATGCCGAGCGCGGAGCCGCCCTTCAGCGTCGGGACCGCGTTCACCGCCCAGCCGAGGCCGCGGACGCCCTCGGTCCAGTAGAAGCCGCACGGGTCCAGCGCGGGGTCGCCCTGCTCCAGCGGGCCCGCGTCCTCGGCAAGCAGGACTCGGCGCGGGTCCTCGGTGCGCGAGGCCAGCAGCAGGACCCGCTGCCTGCGCTGCGGCAGGCCGAAGGCGCGGGCGTCAACAACGCGGTAGGCCCAGGTGTAGCCGAGTTCGTCGAGCGCGGCGGTGATGTGCCGCATGGCGGCGCCGCGGCCGAGCTGCAGCATGAAGGGGACGTTCTCCAGGAGCAGCCAGCGCGGGCCGCGGCGGCGGCGGACCAGGCGGAAGATCTCGTCCACCAGGCCGGAGCGGGCGCCGGAGATGCCCGCCGTCCGGCCTGCCTGGGAGAGGTCCTGGCAGGGGAAACCGGCCGCGACCAGTTCCGTTCCCTGGGGGAGGGCGCGCAGGCGGGTGACGTCGGGGTGGACGGGGATGCCGGGGAACCGCGCTTCGAGCACCGCTCGGGCACCAGGATCGATCTCACACAGCAACTCGGTCCGCCACCCGGTAGCGGACAGCCCCAGCTCCAGTCCGCCGATCCCGGCGAAGAGCCCCACCATCCGCATGGAGATACATATTGCCTGGGGTCGATCGGGGGCCGGTGCACGGGGAGGGGCAGTCCTGGGACGGTGGAAATTCGGTTGGCGGCGGCGGCGTGCGGTGCCACTCTGGAGGGCCGGAGCCTGTGCCCGTCCTTCCACCCGCCCACCCCGCCGTGTCGGCGGCTGCCGTGGTGCGCTCTCTCGAGGGGGAACCTTGTCCGTCGTGCTCGATCCCGCCGCCGAGCGAATACCCGTGCCGCCGGTCGCGGCGAAACCGAAGGGCAGGACGGCAGCGCTGCGCCGGTTCCTGCCGTACCTGCGGCCGCACCGGAACAAGATCGGCGCGGCGACGGCGCTCGCCATCCTCGCCATGCTGACCGAGATCGTGATTCCGCTGCTGATCGCCAGGATCATCGACGGGCCGATCGCGGGCGGCGCCTACGGCTCGGCGATCCCGCTGATCGGGGTGGTGCTGGTGCTCGGGCTGCTGCAGGCGCTCGGCACCTGGGGCAGGCGCCGGATGGTGGCGCGGCCCGCCGCCGAGTTCGAGGTCGCCATGCGCGCCATGATCTTCGGCAAGCTGCAGCGGCTCGCCATCGGCAACCACGACTCCTGGGAGTCCGGGCAGCTGCTCTCCCGCGCCGTCGACGACCTCGGCACGCTGCGCCGGTTCGTCGCCTTCGCCGGGCCGTTCCTGGTGCTGCACGCGGTGATCGTCCCGGTCGGGCTGGTGGTGCTGTGGATCCTGATCCCGCCGCTCGGCGCCGCCTTCACCGTGCTCGCCGTGCCGATCGTGGCCGTCTGCTACCGCTTCGTGCAGCGCTACGAGGTGGCGTCGCGGCGCTCGCAGGACCAGAGCGGCGACCTGGCCACCATCGCGGAGGAGTCGGCGCAGGGCATCCGGGTGCTGAAGGCGTTCGGGCGCGGGCCGTTCCTGGCCGCCCGGTTCGTCCGGCAGGCGGAGCAGCTGCGCGGCACCGAGCTGGTCAAGGTGCGGCTGGACGCCGTGCTCTGGTCCACCATGGTCGGGTTGCCACAGCTCGCCATCGTCTTCGCGCTCGGCTACGGCGGGTACGCGGTGGTGCACGGCCAGATGACGCTCGGCACGCTGGTCGCCGGGATCACGCTGGCCACCTTCCTGCAGTGGCCGATCATCTGGACCGGCTTCCTGCTCTCCGAGCTCAACGACGCGGGCACCGCGTCGGACCGCTACTGGGAGATCCTGGACCTCCCGCTCGCCATCTCCGACCCGGAGGACCCGCGGCCGCTGCCCGCGCGGGTCCGCGGCGAGCTGCGGCTGGAGCACGTGCGGTTCGCCTTCCCCGGCGCCCGGACCGAGGTGCTGCGCGACGTCTCGCTGCACGTCCGCCCCGGCGAGACGGTCGCGCTGGTCGGCGCCATCGGCAGCGGCAAGACCGCGCTGCTCAACCTGATCCCCCGGCTCTACGACGTGACCGGCGGCGCGCTGACCGTCGACGGCGTCGAGGTCTCCCGGCTGCGCCTGGCCGACCTGCGCACCGTGGTCACCGCCGCCTTCGAGGAGCCGGTGCTCTTCTCCGCGAGCGTCAGGGAGAACGTGGCGCTCGGCGAGCCCGCGGCCACCGACGCCGACGTGCGCGCCGCGCTGGAGATCGCGCAGGCCACCGAGTTCGTCGACCGGCTCCCCTGGGGGCTGGACACCAGGATCGGCGAGCAGGGGCTCAGCCTCTCCGGGGGGCAGCGGCAGCGGCTGGCGCTGGCCAGGGCGGTGCTCGGCGCCAAGGCAGGCGGCAGCGCGGGCCGGGTGCTGGTGCTGGACGACCCGCTCTCCGCGCTGGACGTCGCCACCGAGGAGCGGGTGCAGGCCCGGCTGCGCAGCGTGCTCGCGGGCGCGACCACGCTGCTGGTCGCGCACCGCCCCTCCACCGCCGCGCTGGCCGACCGGGTCGCGCTGCTCGCCGACGGCCGGATCGTCGCCGAGGGCACCCACGACCAACTGCTGCGCACCAGCACCCGCTACCGCGAACTCATGGGAGGCGCGTGATGGAGACCACCACCGACGACCGGAAAGACGCCGACCCCGCCGACTGGCGCGGCATCGCCAACGAGGACGGCGAGGTCACCAGGACCGGCAACCTGGTGCTCGCCGCCCGCTCCCGCAGACTGCTGCTCGACCTGGTCCGGCCCTACCGCGGCCGCGCCGCGGTCGTGCTGCTGCTCATCGTGCTGGACAACGCGCTCAAGGTCTCCGGCCCGCTCTTCATCGCCTACGGCCTGGACAGCGGGCTGGCCGCGGCCGGGCGCGGCGACTGGCGGCCGCTCGCCACCACCGTGGCGGGCTTCGCCGCGGTGACGCTGCTCAGCATGCTGACCACGCTGGTCTTCCTGCGGATCTCCGGAACGCTGAGCCAGAGCGTGCTCTTCGACCTGCGCGGGCGGCTCTTCGCGCACGTGCAGCGGCTCAGCGTCGAGTTCCACGAGAAGTACACCTCGGGCAAGGTCATCTCCCGGCTCACCGGCGATATCGAGACCCTGCAGGAGCTGCTGGAGGGGGCGCTCAACCAGGCGCTCGGCGCCATGCTCTCGGTGGTCACCATCGCCGCGCTGCTCATCTACCTGGACGCCGGGCTCGCGGTGATCGTGCTGGCGGGCTTCGTGCCGCTGGCCCTGGTCACCCGGTGGGCGCAGCGCAGGCAGCGGGCCGGGTACCGGCGCACCAGGGTGGCGATCGCCAGGGTGGTGGTGCACTTCGTGGAGACCATGGGCGGGATCCGCGCGGTGCAGGCCTTCCGCCGGGAGGACCGCAACCACGCCGTGCTTGCCGCCGAGGACAGCGAGTTCCGCGAGGCCAATGTCGCGGCCGCCTTCGGCATGAGCGACTACTCCGGGCTGACCAGGCTGCTCGGCAACCTCACCACGGTCGTCGTGCTCTCGGTCGGGGCATGGCAGGTCATCGATGGCAACCTCGCGGTCGGCGTGCTCGCCGCCTACCTGCTCTACCTGAACGAGTTCTACGGCCCGCTGGACGAGCTGGCGCAGGTCTTCAACGCCTACCAGTCGGCGGCGGCCGCGCTGGAGAAGATCTCCGGGGTGCTGGAGGAGGAGCCGTCGGTGCCGGAGCCGACCGACCCGGTCCCGCTCGGCGACCCGGCGGGCGCGCTGCGCATGGAGGCGGTGTGGTTCGACTACGCCGGGAAGGCCGCAGGCGCGCCGGTGCTGCCCGAGTTCGACCTGGAGATCCCGGCCGGACAGGTGATCGCGCTGGTCGGGGCCACCGGGGCGGGGAAGTCGACGCTGGTGAAGCTGCTCACCCGGTTCTACGACCCGAGTGGGGGCACGGTCCGGCTGGACGGCGTCGACCTGCGCCGGATCGCCGATGTCGAGCTGCGCCGGGCCGTGGTGATGGTCACCCAGGAGGCGTACCTCTTCGCCGGGTCGATCGCGGACAACATCCGCCTCGGCAGGCCGGAGGCCACCGACGCCGAGGTGGCCGCGGCGGCGTCGGCGGTGGGGCTGGACCCGTTCCTCGCGACGCTGCCGGACGGGCTCGGCACCGACGTGCGCAAGCGCGGCGGCAGGCTCTCCGCCGGGCAGCGCCAGCTGGTGGCGTTCGCTCGGGTCTTCCTGGCCGATCCCGCCGTCATCGTGCTGGACGAGGCCACCTCCAACCTGGACATCCCGAGCGAGCGGCTGGTGCAGGAGGCGCTGGAGCGGGTGCTGCGCGACCGCACCGCCGTGATCATCGCGCACCGGCTCTCCACCGTCTCGATCGCCGACCGGGTGCTGGTGCTGGAGGCGGGGCGGATCGTGGAGGACGGCGCCCCGGCTGCGCTCATCGCGGGGGCGGGACGGTTCGCCGGGCTGCACGCGGCGTGGCGGGAGACGCTGGTGTGATGCGGCCGACTGCCCCGCGTCGCTTACCGTAGAAGGGTGACGAACCCAGCCCCAGGACCCGAAAGCCAACCGGAGGAATCCCGGTGGCCGGCGATTCTCACGTGGCGTGCCCACAACGGGATGCGCATGGAGTCCGTGCGCGTGACGCTCAACGGGAACCGCATCCGTGCCACCGGCCGCATGATCGGCGCCGAGTGCGACGACCACCCGGCCTTCAGTGCCTCGTACGACCTGGTCACCGATGAGAACGGCGCGACAAAGCGGCTCTCGCTGCGCACCACGACCAGCGCCGGGGAGCGGCACGCCTCGATCGCGCGGGACAACGAGAGCTACTGGCTGGTCGACGCGGGCGGCAGCCACGTGCGCGCCACCTTCGCGGGCGCGCTCGATGTCGACGTGGTGCTCAGCCCGTTCTTCAACACGCTGCCGATTCGCCGATTCGGACTGCAGCACGCGGTGGAGGAGGTGCAGGTGCCGGTGGTCTACGTCCGGCTGCCCGACCTGCTGGTGCAGGAGGCGAACCTGGTCTACAGCAGCGCCGCCGACGGGATCAGCGTGCTGTCGCCGGTCTCGAGTGCCACCGTCGCGGTGGACGAGGACGGGTTCCTGCTCGACTACCCGGGGCTCGCGCGGCGGGTCTGAGGTTCGGCCCGCGTTCAGTCGATGGCGGTGAGGACAGCGCCGCGGCGGCCCGCGGCGCGGAGGTCGTCCAGCCAGCCCGCGGCGCCGGGCACGATGCCGGAGATGGTTTCCGGCTGCTGCTCCTCGTAGCGTCGCCGCGCGGCGTGCCCCGCTTCGGCGAGCGTGGCCAGCGAGCCGTCGTCCAGGGCGCGGCGGGCAACGGCCAGGACCTCCAGCGTCTCGTCGAGCACCGCGCGCAGTGCGGTGGCATTCGGCTCGCAGATGGCGCGGACCAGGTCCGGCGCGGTCCCGGCCACCCGGGTGCCGTCCCGGAACGACCCGGCCGCCAGACCCAGCGCGAGCGCACCGCCCGCGGCCCCCGCCTGCGCCAGCGCCTCGGCCAGGACGTGCGGCAGGTGCGAGATCCTGGCGACGGCGGCGTCGTGCTCCGCGGCGGTCGCCGGCACCACGCGCGCACCGCAGTCGAGCGCGAGCCGCGCCACCCGCCGCCACACCACCGGGTCGGTGCCGTCGTCGACGGTGACCGCCCACGCCGCGCCGCGGAAGAGCGCGGCATCGGTCGCCGCCCACCCCGACTCGGCGGTCCCGGCCATGGGGTGCCCGCCGACGAACCGCGCCGCCAGCCCGTGCGCCCGCACCGCCGCCGCCACCGGCGCCTTGACGCTCACCACGTCGGTCAGCGCGCAACCGGGGGCGTGCACCGCGACCTGCGCGAGCACCGCGTCCAGCGCGGGCATCGGCACCGCGAGCACCACCAGCGCATCGGCCGCGGCCGCGCGGCGCAGCACGGCGGGCAGATCGGCGCCGACCTCGAACCCGTCCGCGCCCGCGGCGGTCGCGGAGCGGTTGTAGCCGAAGGCTTCCCACCCCGCGGCGGCCGCCGCCCTGAGCAGGGAACCACCGATCAATCCGGTGCCGAGCACACACAGCGGAGCGGGGCGGCCGGCAATCATCGGTTCGGAGTTCTCCTACGACTTCAACAATTGAGCTCGGGCAGACTACCGTGGCGGCCATGGCAGCACAGCGCTCGGGCACGAACGGAGCGGCGTCGGACGACTACGACGACGTCGAGGGGTTCGCCGTGGCAGTTGTACGTGAAGAGGGTAAATGGCGGTGTAGCCCGCTGAGCAACGCCGCGCTCGGCGATCTCGTCGCTGCCGAGACCGAGTTGAAGGCGCTGCGCAGCTCGGGCGCGGTCTTCGGGCTGCTCGACGTGGACGACGAGTTCTTCGTCGTCGTGCGCCCCGCCCCGAGCGGTACCAGGCTGCTGGTCTCCGACGCCACCGCCGCCATCGAGTACGACATCGCCGCCGACGTGCTGGAGGCGCTCAATATCGAGGTCCCGGACATCGACCCGGACGAGCTCGACGACGTGGAGCCGTGGGAGGAGGGCGATCTCGGCGTGCTCGCCGACCTCGGCCTGCCCGAGCCGGTGCTCAGCGTCATCCTGGCCGAGACCGACCTCTACCCGGACGAGCAGCTCGGCATGATCGCCCAGCGGCTCGGCTTCGGCGACGAGTTCGCCGCGGTGCTCGACAAACTGCCGCACTGAGGTGGAGCCGCGCTCCGCGGCGGCCGACGCCGAGCTGATGCGGGCCGCGCTGGCCGCGGCGGGCGCGGCCGGGGCGCGCGACGTGCCCATCGGCGCCGTCGTCTTCGACGCGGACGGTCGCGAGCTCGCCCGCGCCGCCAATGCCAGGGAAGAACTCGGCGACCCCACCGCGCACGCCGAGATCCTCGCGCTGCGCCGGGCCGCCGCGGTGCACGGCGACGGCTGGCGGTTGGCGGGCAGCACGCTCGTCGTCACCGTCGAGCCGTGCACCATGTGCGCGGGTGCGCTGGTGCTCGCGCGGGTCGCGCGCGTGGTCTTCGGCGCCTGGGAGCCCAAGACCGGCGCCGTCGGCTCGCTGTGGGACGTGGTGCGCGACCGCCGGCTGAACCATCGCCCCGAGGTACGCGGCGGCGTGCTGGAGTCCGAGTGCGCCGAACTCCTCGACCGATTCTTCGCCGAACACCGCTGACCAGCCGTTTCGGTGATCCGGAGCCATCCGTGTATGGTTGTCGGCGGTGGCGTGTCCGAGCGGCCTAAGGAGCACGCCTCGAAAGCGTGTGAGGGGTAACCCCCCTCCGAGGGTTCAAATCCCTCCGCCACCGCCACAGCCCTCCACCTGATTTCAGCAGGTGGAGGGCTTTTTCATGCCCCGCCGTCCACCCCCCTTCCGGTGACAGCACCGGACATTGGCACCGCCGCCGGATAGAACATCGGACAGTGGGTATCCGCGCGAATAGATCTTGCGGGAAGGAAAGCGAAGCATGATGCGCCGCACGACGATCCGCACTGAACGATGCGCGAGAGAAACATGAGAATCGGAAGTGTCATTGTCCTGGTCTGGCTGGTCATCGGCATCATCGCCGCGGCGCAGCGCGATTACTTCGACAGCGGCCCGGTGAACTGCGCCGGGTTCGGCACGATCGCGGTCACCGTGATCGCCGGTCCGCTGAACTACCTGGGTGTGAACCCGAAGATCGATGACTGCAATGTGCCGCAGCCGAGCCCGTAGCGGGCAGGCGCTACCCATCGGGTAGCCGCGAAAAACGGGGCCCGGGTGTGGCGGCATCCGGGTTTCGGGGAAGACAGCGCCCGGCGGTGGAGAGCTCCTTCGGCCTCCACCGGCCGGGCGCTGTCATGTGCGCGCGGCGCGCAGCTTGGCGCCCTCGACGTCGATATCCGGGACGATGCGGTCCAGCCAGGCAGGCATCCACCACGCCCACCGGCCGAGCAGGGCGAGCAGGGCGGGGATGACCAGCATCCGGATCAGGAAGGCGTCGAGCAGGACGCCCGCCGCCAGCGCGAACCCCATGGACTTGGCGGTCACATTGGTCTCCAGGATGAACGAGCCGAAGACCGAGATCATGATGATCGCGGCGGCGGTCACCACCCGAGCGCCGTGGTGGTAGCCGTCCACCATCGCCTGCACCGGCTCCTTCCCGTGCACGTACTCCTCGCGCATCCGGGTGACCAGGAAGACCTGGTAGTCCATGGCGAGGCCGAAGACGAGGCCGATCAGCATGATCGGCAGGAAGCTGACGATCGGCCCCGGTTGGCTGATCAGCCCGAGCGCGCCGTCCTGGAAGATCAGGACGGTCGCGCCGAAGGTGGCGGCCATGGAGAGCAGGAAGCCGAGCGCGGCGGTGAGCGGTACCAGGATCGAGCGGAACACCAGGATCAGCAGGACGAAGGCGGCGCCCGCGACGATCGCCATGTAGGGCACGATCTTGCTGAGCAGCACGTGGTCGATATCGGCGTAGATGGCGGTCGTGCCGGTGATGCCGTACTCGATGCCGTACTCGTCGCGCAGCCCGGCCTCGGCATCCCGCGCCTCGCGCACCAGGTCCTTGGTGGCCTGGTCGTTCGGCCCCGACTCGGGGACGCCGTTCAGCAGCGCGCCGAGGCCGTCCTCGCTGCGCTGCGGCTCGGTCACGTAGTCCATGTCTTCGTAGCCGGCCAGAGTGTCGCGCAGGGTGGTGAGCGCCTGGTCGCGCCGGTCGGCGGGGACGTCGGTGAGGTCGACGGCGACGCTCAGGACGCCGTTGCTGCCCTCGCCGAACCCCTCGGTACGCAGCTCGTACGCCTTGCGCGCGGTGCTCTCGGCGGGCAGGCTCTCCTCGCCGGGCAGCCCGAGCTGCAGGTTCACCGCGGGCGCGGCGAGCAGCCCGAGCACCACGATGCCGAGCAGCAGGGCGAGCGCGGGGGCGCGGCCGATCAGCCGGGCCACCCGCACGCCGTTGGTGACGACGGAGTCGTCCTCCGGGTCGTGCTTGGCGACGAACGGGATCTCCGGCTTGAAGAGGAAGCGGCCGAAGGCGCCGAGCAGCGCAGGCATCAGGGTGATGGCGGTGAGCACGGCGAAGGCGGCGGCGATGGCGCCGCCGAGCCCCATGAAGGTCAGGAACCGCACCCCGACGATGCTCAGCCCGGCCAGCGCGATGATCACCGTCAACCCCGCGAAGACCACCGCGGAACCGGCGGTGCCGAGCGCGGTCCCCGCCGCCTCCTCGCGCGAGTCCAGCACCGCGACCTCGTGTTTGTACCGGGAGACGATGAAGAGCGCGTAGTCGATGGAGAGCGCGATGCCGATCATCGAGGCCAGGAAGGTGGTGAAGCTCGGCACCGAGAAGAAGCCGGTGCCGAGGAAGATGAGCGAGGTCGCCGCGCCGAGCCCGACCAGCGCGGTGAGGATCGGGACGAAGGCCGCCACGATCGCGCCGAAGGCCACGATCATGACCACCAGCGCCACCGCCATGCCGATCAGCTCGGACTGCCCGCTCGGCGCCTCCGGCTCCTGCGCGATGCTCCCGCTCAGCTCGACGGTGAGCCCGGCCGCGCGGGCCGGTGCCGCGACGCCGTAGGCGGCGGTGCGGTCGGCGGCGGTGATGGCGGCGAAGCCGTCGATGGTGAAGGGAACGCTCAGGGTGGCGACGGTGTCCGGGTTCGCCTGGTTGAGCACGTTGAGCGGCGCCGCGCTGCACGTCGAGGGGTTGCGGTCGGTGAGGCAGCCGAGCTCCTCGGTGGCGGTGATGGGGTCGGTGAGCGGGGTGGCGTGGTCGACGATGGCGAGGCCGTTGAGCCCGTCGATGAGCCCGGTGATCGCCGCCCGGTTCGCCGGGTCGGTGAGCCGCTGCCCGGCGGGCGCCGCGATGACGTAGGTGCCGGTCACCGCGTCGAAGGAGAACTCGTCCGAGAGGCCGGGGAAGTGCTGGTCCAGGATCTCGGTGGCCCGTTCGGAGGGCAGGTTCGGCAGGCTGAAGTCGTCGGCCATGGGCTCGCGCAGCTGCGCGCCGAGCCCGCCGAGGACCAGGGCGAGCACCAGCCAGGCAGTCAGCACCAGCCACTTGCGGCGGAAGGCGAACCTGCCCCACCGGTACAGATACACGGACAACGCATTCTCCTCACGGTGCTCGGGGTCGGGCGGGTTCGGGGAGTCGCGAACTGCCTGCCGACAACCGAGCGTCGGGGGCGAACCGAACCGGAGGGTCGAGATGCCTTCGAGTCTGCGTCGGCGCGCGGACAAGATCAAGCACAAACGGCCCCGCACCCGGGAACGGGTGCGGGG